>JBDSEA010000024.1:0-19130 GCA_039920305.1 Chitinophagales bacterium | reverse complement strand
AATCGTTGTCTTGCGCCACTTCATGCACCATTGAATCATGGGAGTGTAGATTCTTTCAAGCGTGCGGGTGATAGGGTTTTCATTTTCGCGTTTGAATTTCCCTCTCATGAAAAATGAAATCAGCACGGGCGCAAGTGTGATCACAAGCAATGCATCAATACCAAGAATGAAGCTTTTTGTGTATGCAACAGGATGAAATAATTTTCCTTCCTGACCGGTTAGAAGAAACACTGGAAGAAAGGACACAACAATGATCACGGTGGAATAAAACACACCACGTGAAACCTGCTTGCATGCTTTTTCAATAATGTTAAGCCGTGTGGCGCTGTCTATTTTACTTCCGGATGAATACTCTGCAAGATGCCGGTAGGAATTTTCTGCCATGATAATTCCATTGTCCACGATCACGCCGATGGCAAGGGCAATTCCGGTGAGTGACATGATGTTGGATGAAAATCCGAACGCATTGAGCAAAATGAAACTTGCAGCGACTGTGATTGGAATCTGAATAATGATGCTTAAAGCACTCCGCCAATTGAAAAGGAACAGCAGCACTACAACTGATACCATGATCATCTCTTCGATTAGTGTTCTGCGAACGGATGCAATTGCATCTTCAATGAGTGTGCTGCGATCATAAGCGAATTTGAACGTGACACCGGCGGGCAATCCTTTTTCTACATCCTTCATTTTTTCTTTCACGTCATGAATCACCTTATCAGCATTTTCATTGTAACGCATCACGATAATTCCGCCGACGGCTTCACCTTCGCCATTCTGATCGAAGATTCCCAAGCGTAAGTCACCACCCATCTGTACCGTGGCGATGTCTTTTATTCTGATTGGAATTGTGCCGTTTATTCCTACCGGTATATTTTCTACTTCGTTTATGTCTTTAATGTAACCCAAGCCGCGAACGATATAGCTCATGTCGTTCATCTCAAACTTTCTTCCGCCTACATCATTGTTGTTTGACTTCACCGACTTCAGCACATCCATCAATGGGATGTTGTAGTAATTGAGCTTATTTGGGTCAATGTTGATTTGGTATTGTTTTTCAAATCCTCCGAAAGATGCAACCTCACTCACGCCCGGAACTGTCTGCAATGCAAACTTGACATACCAATCCTGCAAAGCACGCTGCTCGCCGAGATCCATTCCTTTTGCGTTGAGTGTGTACCAGAGAATGTGTCCCACTCCTGTGCCATCCGGACCAAGCGTAGGTGTTACGCCTTCAGGTAATAGTCGTTGCGCATAGTTGAGTCGTTCAAGCACCCGCGAGCGCGCCCAATAAATATCCACGTTGTCGTCGAAGATGATGTAAACGAAACTCATCCCGAACATGGAAGTACCGCGGATGTTTTTCACTTTTGGAATTCCTTGCAAATTGGAAACAAGCGGATACGTTACCTGGTCTTCAATTACCTGGGGTGCTCTCCCCATCCATTCAGTAAAAACGATGACCTGATTCTCTGACAGGTCAGGAATGGCGTCTACTGGATTTCGTTCTACAGAGTAAATTCCAAATGCAAGCAATGCAGCAGCAAACAATACCACCATAAGGCGGTTGTGCAGCGCAAGCGATATGATTTTTTCAACCACGCAGTTGAATTATTTTTTTTCTGCTTTTTCCAAATCCATCCCACACACAGGACAATCCGCTGTACTATCAGAAACTTGACCGGGATGCATCGGGCACTGGTAATAAGTATCGCCCCGTGCCAGATTTGCGGTATCAATAGGATGAAAATGTTCCGACCCACTTGCGAAACGGTCACAGCCAACCAGCATCATCGCTATCGCAGCAATGGGTATTAAGATAAGTTTTTTCATGTCAGATTATTTTAAAAAGTGTTACCTGAAAATTTTCTGATCCAGGGTTCCGCAATGCGGCATCCTGTCGCCCATATATGGATTGTTGTTGATCTCCTTATCAGTGCTGAGCCAGTAAGCGCCCTTACCATTGCGCGCCATCGGGCAGAAATCAGAATAGATCGTAACTCCATTTACAGGATTTTCTTCAAGATGAGAAATCATATACTGCGAAAATTTTGCGAAAGACGTACGCTGAGTTTCTATATCATCAGTTGCTTCTATTGCTTTGAGTGCGCTAATGATTGATTCCATTCTTTTTGCATCCGCTAACTCAGCACTGCTGATTTTATTTTTCATAGCGAATGCAGCTTCCTTTACTTTAACGGTATTCCCTGAATACAATACATCCTTTAGTTGGAAATAAGCAGCCAGGTAATCCGGCATTGAAGGAGCTGAGGCAGTAGTTTGTGCAACTGAACATGCTCCTGTAAACAATGTAATTAATATTAAAAGCAATTGAGTTTTCATAATGTTTCGAATTTTAATGTTGATTGAATGAACTTCTGCAGAGGCAGAAGAAATCAATGGATTTAAAAAGAATCTTAAAATTTCAGGTCTCCCAGAAAATTTCTGAGATAAATGAAAAATGTATCCCTCACAATGGGTGAAGAGTAATTATTGCCAAAAGCAATATCAAATCCGGAAAGACCGGATAAATAGAAGCAGATCGTAAGACCTGCCCGGGGGTGAGTGATCTCGATGAAAATTTACAGAGGAGAAGCCAGGAGAAAAATGAGTAAATGAAGGCTCAGCATATATTGCTCTGAATAAACTTTGGTTCTGATCAATATAAACCGGTGAATTGGCAACAAAATCGTCATGGAGCTTCAGCAGTTTTACTTGATGGCGGCAGCAATTATTATTTTTCTTCGCGCAACAATTCTTACTTTTCATGAATTCCGCATCACAGCAATATGAACGTGCAATTACTCCAACTGTGGAGAAAACAAAGATCAGCAGAAGCGATATTGAAACAAATTTTTTCATCCTAAGTTTACCAAAAGTACGTTCATTCTTCTTTGCAGAAAAAATTCATTTTCAAACAGGCTAATTCAACCTTAAGAAATAAAAGCTTTGAATTGAAATTCAACTTTGTAATTTTCCAAAACTAAAAAACACCCTCATGAAAAAATATTACATAATTTTTTTGCTTCTGACCACCACGGCTGAAATTTTCGCAGGAAATGGCGGACCGGATATGTACGGTTATATCTGGAAAGACAGTAATGAGCCGGATGGGCCTGTTTACAACTGGATTGATATTGATTCCTTTCCCGGTGCTACCGCAGTAAAATTACTTGGTGATGATAATTCACGCGGTCCTTTTTTGATGAACTTCGATTTTCATTATTACTGGTATGATGTAAATCAATTCTGGGTAGGCTCCAATGGATACCTGTTGTTTCAGGACGGCCAGGTTGCATCACCGTTCCCTACATTTCCTTCCACATTTCTTCCCAATGATATCCTGGGTGTTTGCATGAATGACCTGAGTTTTTTGAACCCTGATAACCCCGGTGAATGCTGGTACTGGACCAATGCGAACCACGATACCCTGATTGTGAGCTGGATCAATGTTCCATTCTTTGATGTGATTCCTGCAGGATTTTCTGGCAGCAATACTTTCCAGGTGATTTTGAGTGCGGTTGATAGTTCGATCACGTATCAATATAACCAGGTTGACCCTTCCAACCCCGTACAATTTTCTAACAGCAGCGTAGGAATTGAAAACTATGCCGGTAATATTGGTCTTCAGTGGCCGTACCAGTTTTCATATCAAACACCTTCCGATAATTTTGCAATCAAGTTTTATTATCCGAGTCCGCCACTGGCCACCAACATTATAGATGCCACTGTATTGAGTATTGACAACCCTACTACGGGTGCAATCTTCGGAGTAACCAGTGGTGCTCCGTATACACTTCAGACAACTGTTCGTAACTACAGTCTTGATTCTGTCAATCCATTTAATGTAGTCGGAAAATTAACTCACCCCGGCGGCTACAGTACCACCGAAAATCTTTATACTGACACGCTGCTGCCGGCTGAAACACAAACCATCTCATACCTGACAGAGCTTCAGACTGATACAGCAGGAACCTACAAGTTCGTTTGCACATCACAGCTTGCCGGTGATATTGTAAACAGTAACAACACCAAGAAACTGGAAATTGTAATTCTTGATACTACCTTAACTGAAATGTGGATGGGTTATAACGGGGGCTCAAATTTTGCCGGAACAAGCATCAACTGGATTGGAGGCTCAGGGGGAGTAACCAACTATTACATTCCGCCATTTTATCCTATTGCCATCACCAAGCTCCATTACTTCATTACTTCCCTTGGATTCACTGATGCCTTTATCGCAAGAGTGTTTGATGATGATGGAGTTCAGAGCCTGCCATTCTCGTTGCTTGACTCAGTTTATGTGGCTCAGCCCAATATAAATGTGGGAAGCTGGACGGATGTGATTCTTGATGCTCCCATCATTATCAACAGCGGAGGTTTTTATGTTGCATGGGATGAGGTAGGCGAATCAATCTCATTAGGTTGTTCGACCGGTGATCCTATTTCCAACCGGTCTTTTGAAGAGTTCCAGGATGTATGGGGAATATACCGTTACCGGGAAACTCAAGATCCAATGATTGCTGCAACGGTTGAAAATTATAACTTCCCAACAGGATTTCCATTGCCGGATGATAAATCAATTTCCATCTCTGTATTTCCCAACCCTGCAGGCGATGAGGTGAATGTGCTGTATAATACGACTGATAGCAGGCAGGACAATTCATTACTCATTACCGATGTTCAGGGTAAGCAATTGCAAATAGCGTCGCTCGGAACCGGCAGCGGCTCTCATCAAAGGAAGCTGAATGTATCTTCATTAAATTCAGGCATATATTTTATTATCCTGATGAATGGAAAAGAGAAATCTGTTCAAAAGCTGGTAATAGCTAAGTAGATAATTTCATAAATATAGAAGAGAGGCTCTGAACCAGCTTCTCTTTTTTTATGAGCTATCGTAGAAGGTTAACTCTATGAGTTAATGAACTCAGATCAAAAAGCATTGAAGGCGCTAAAGCAGTGGATGGACATTATACCTGATACCTGGGATGAAAGGCAATCAAGGTTTGGCGCAGGAAATCCCGGTCAAGATGGGTGTAAATTTCAGTGGTTGTTATTGATTCATGTCCAAGCATTTCCTGTACCGCCCGTAAGTCAGCACCTCCCTCAATAAGATGTGTTGCAAATGAATGGCGGAAAGTATGCGGACTGATTGATTTCTTCAGACCGGATTTTTTTGCAAGGTCCTTGATCATCATGAACACATAAACGCGGGTTAGTTTTTTTCCACGGCGGTTCAGAAATAGAAAATCTTCATGGGACTGATAAATTTTGAGATGATTCCTTATTCCTTCCACATAGAAATTGATATGCTTAACTGCTGAATCACCGATCGGGACAAGCCGTTCCTTGTTTCCCTTCCCGATCACCTTTATAAAACCGGATTCAAACGATAAATCAGAAATTTTCAACTCAATACATTCACTTACTCTTAACCCGCATCCGTATAATGTTTCCAGAATTGCCCTGTTACGGATGCCATCCGCACGGCTATGATCAATGGCATTCATCAGCTCGTTGATCTCTTCCAGGTGCAGTACATCAGGAAGCTTGCGCTGAAGCTTTGGTCCCTCAAGCAGGATCGTAGGGTCATTAACGATCATATCTTCCATCAGCAAATATTTGTAAAAGCTCCTGATGCCGGAAAGCATTCGTGCCTGCGTGTGATCACTCAGGCCGGTTTCATTGATGAATGAAATAAACTGCAGCAGATCATTATAACAAACCTGTTCAGGCTGTATCAGGGATTTGTTCAATTCAAAGAAATGATGCAGGAAATTTACATCGTACAAATATGCCTCGATTGAATGCGGTGAAAGTGACCGCTCCAGCCGCAGATAGGCTTTATATCCTTTAATAGTACTGTTCCAGTCCATGCCGGGTAAATATTGATTAAGTTTTTTAAGTCTGTAGTTTTAAGGGAGCAGAATTTATAACTTACTTCGCATAAAGTGTACAACGCTTCATACACATGAAAATTCTAATCATCAACGGGCCTAACCTGAACCTGCTGGGGGAAAGAGAGCCACAGATTTACGGCAGCAAGACCTTTGATAGCTTTTTTAATGAGCTTAAGGAAAAATTTCCTGATCATGAGCTTGAATACTTTCAAAGTAATGTAGAAGGTGAGATTATCAATAAGCTGCATGAAGCAGGTTTCAGCGCTGACGGAATTATTCTGAATGCCGGTGGGTACACTCATACTTCTGTTTCCATCTCAGATGCAGTGGCATCCATTTCTTCACCTGTGATAGAAGTACACATTTCCAATCCAGTCTCCCGTGAAGAATACAGGCATGTTTCACTTCTTGCAGGAAAATGCAGCGGCAGCATTGCAGGTTTTGGAATGAAAAGCTACGAGCTCGCAGTGAGAAGTTTGGAATAAAACCCCTTTAAAATCGTTCCATCGCAATTGTCAAAAACTCTTTTGCAATTAATTAACAGCTTCGCATGTCTGTCAAACTTATTTTTGACAGCGTTTATTTTTTGTGCGAAACAAAACCCTCCAATTAATTCCTGGTTTTCTCCTGTTGCTTATTCCTGAAATTCTTCGGGTCTATTTAATCATGCCCTTTCCCGGAAGCCAGATACATGATACCATTGGTCTCGCATATTTTCTTCACTGTTATATCAATCTTTTCCGTATTGCCGGATTGGCATTGATCGCAATGCCGGTTTACCATTACTGGAAGCATGGCAAGCTGAGACAGAAAATTGTACCTGCCTTTTTCATCCTATTCTATGCACTTATTTTTTACTTCTTCAACTTCATTGCTCAAGCCGATAAAATGTTTGTTCAGCCATCAAACAAAATATTTTCTTCTGCATCAGTTAATAAAGTCAGCGAAAAAAACCTGGTGATTGGAGTTGCAATCAAAGGAGAATCAAAAGCATTTCCCATTCAATTTATAGGCTATCATCACCAGGTGATGGACACAATAGGCGGAACGCGGGTTATAGTAACATACTGTACGGTATGCAGAAGCGGAAGAGTTTTTAGCCCGCTCATCAATGGTCGTCCTGAGAAATTCCGGCTGGTGGGAATGGATCACTTTAACGCCATGTTTGAAGATGCAGGTACGGGAAGCTGGTGGAGGCAGGAAAACGGCGAAGCGATAGCAGGGCCACTCAAGGGAAAATTACTCGATGAAATTCCTTCGCAGCAAATGACTTTGAAAGAATGGATCGCTGAACATCCTGAGACGAAAATTTTACAGCCTGATTCTTTATTCGAAAACGATTATGAGATGCTGAAGGGATATGACTATGGCTTTACAAAAAATCCTCTGGAGTACACTGATCCGGAATCATGGCAGATGAAATCATGGGTGGTTGGTGTTGTTGCGGGTGATCATGAAAAGGCTTATGACTGGAATGAAATAGAACGGGTACGGATGATCAACGATACTATTGGTTTTATTCCTGTGCTGGTATTGCTTGAAAAAGATTCCTTCTCCTTTCACACATTCGGGAGAATTATTGACAACCAAGAATTATTTTTTCAATGGAATGGCAGCCTGCAATCAATCACAGATTCCGAAACTTCTTCTGTATGGAATAGCAGGGGCGAATGTATTGAGGGTTCATTGAAAGGCAAGGTTCTTACACCGCTTCCCTGCTACCTTGAATACTGGCATTCATGGAAACAATTTCATCCCAATACAACAACTTACCAGATGAATTGATTTATGTGTCATTAATCATTTTAGACTATAAAAAAAGTCAGCGTCATTAAGAATTCCCAATTAGAGGATTTTATTGTGTGATTCCTTAACAATCTACTTCTCATGCACAGCCTTAAGGAAAATTTGAATCAGTATCCTTTTTGCATATCAGAAGAATAATGGTATTGGTTTGAACGTGTTGATTACCGGTATGGTAAGAAATTACATCGTGCATTCCTAAAATCCTATTATTTAAACTGCTGAGTGAATTTCTATCTTCGCCACCGGATATAACAGAAGAATGAACTACGACCTCATTGTAATTGGCTCCGGACCCGGAGGATATGTTGCTGCCATACGTGCCTCGCAGCTTGGGATGAAAACTGCCATCATCGAGCGGGAAGCTCTTGGCGGGATTTGCCTAAACTGGGGATGCATTCCTACAAAAGCGTTGCTGAAGAGCGCGCAGGTTTTTCAATATCTGAACCATGCAGCGGACTATGGAATCAATGTAAGCGAGACCCGTGCTGATTTTAGTTCTGTTATCAAAAGAAGCCGCAACATTGCTGATGCTAACAGCAAGGGTGTGCAATTTCTGATGAAGAAGAACAAGATCGAGGTGATCATGGGCACAGCGAAAGTGAAAGCCGGTAAAAAAATTTCCGTCACTGATAAAGAAGGAAAAAATGCAGAGCATTCTGCAAGCCACATCATCATCGCCACAGGCGGAAGATCAAAAGAACTACCTGCGTTAAAACAGGATGGTAAGAAAATCATCGGCTACCGGGAGGCAATGAATCTTTTTGCCCAGCCCAAATCAATGATTGTAGTAGGAGCAGGCGCAATCGGGACTGAGTTTGCATACTTCTACAATTCACTTGGAACAAAGGTTACAATAATCGAATTTCTTCCTAATATGGTTCCTGCAGAAGATGAAGAAGTGAGCAAGGAACTTGAGAGAAATTTCAGAAAACAGGGAATCACAACGCTTGTGAATGCCGCAGTGGAAAAAATAGACACAAGCGGCAGCGGCTGCAAAGTGAGCATCAAAACTTCACAGGGAAACCAAACACTGGATTGCGACGTGGTACTTTCAGCCGTTGGAATTGCCACAAACCTTGAAGGTATTGGGCTGGAAGAAACCGGGATCAGAACTGATAATGGTAAGATAACAGTAGATGATTTTTACAAAACGAATATTGAAGGATATTATGCAATTGGCGACATTGTAAAAGGTCCTGCCCTTGCGCACGTAGCGAGTGCAGAAGGAATAACTTGCGTAGAAAAAATTGCAGGGAAAAATCCTCATCCAATTGATTATAACAATATCCCGGGCTGTACTTACTGCTCTCCTGAAATCGCTTCAGTTGGTTACACGGAGAAAGCTGCAAAGGATGCAGGTTATGAAGTTAAGGTTGGAAAGTTTCCCTATTCTGCAAGCGGTAAAGCCAGAGCCGCAGGACATACCGAGGGGTTCGTAAAGGTGATATTTGACGCAAAATATGGAGAGTTTCTAGGTGCGCACATGATCGGTTCTAATGTTACAGAAATGATTGCTTAATGTGTGGTAGCAAGAAAATTAGAAACTACAGCCTCTGAACTATTACAGAGCATTCATCCCCATCCAACTATGAGTGAAGCTATTAAAGGGGCTACAGAAGTAGCATACGGGGAAGCGATCGATTTGTAAAATGAAATTCTTAGCAATAATTTTAGTCTATCCGGTTTTTCTATTCCGACTTTCAAAATTATATTGCATCCATGTTATCACACAAAGCCAAATACGGGTTAAAGGCAGCGTTCTATCTTGCCAAACATTACAATAACGGGCCAGTGCTGATATCTGATCTTGCGCAGGCTGAATATATTCCCAAAAAATTTCTCGAGCATATTTTATTAGAGCTTAAAAAGCATGGTATTTTGTATAGTCGAATGGGAAAAGGTGGTGGCTATCACCTTTCAAAGCCGCCTGATAAAATTTATCTCGGTGAAATTATCCGCACCCTCGATGGTCCTCTTGCTGCTGTTCCGTGCGTAAGTAAAACTGCGTATGTACGATGCATAGAATGCAAGGATGAGCGTACCTGTGAAATACGAAGGGTGATGAAACACGTAAGGGATGCTACAGCAAAGATTCTTGACACCACATCACTAACTGACGCAATGCATGCAAAGCTGAAGGTTTCTTCCCTCTGAAAACAACAGGCATAATTTTATGAAAAATTTTTTTTTAAAAGTCTACTACTTTTATAGACCATGTATACTTTTGCCGCGACAAAAAATAAAAGCTACTAATGAAACACCTTGTTACACTTATTTTAACTCCATTTATTTTAATTATCTGGTTAAGCGATATTGCCGCCGCAGGAAACCATACGAAGGGTCCGGAGGGCCTTAATGTACTACCCGTGGACTCGCCTAAAAAAGAGCAGGCGCTACCGCAGCAGGTGCTAACATTCCCTGTGTTCTCTGACATCAGCAAGATCAGATTAAACAGTTACTCCCAGATGCGGTATCAATATTACTTTGATGATAAAACAGCGAGCAGCTTCGATATCCGGAATGCCCGTATGATCCTGAATGGCTCCCCCATACGGAATTTAAGCTATCGCTTACAAGTTGACTTTGCACCTCCAACAGTCCGTGCGCTTGATGCATATGCCGCATATACATTTAATGCATATTTGAAATTGACTGCAGGACAGCAGAAATTTCCAGTATCCTATGAGAGCCTGCGTATAGATTATGATGTTCGAAGCGTGAGCAGGTCACAGGTTGTAGAGGCACTTACTTCGCGATCAAAAGACGTGCTTGCAGGTACAACAGCGGGTAACAATAACGGAAGGGATATAGGATTGCTCCTCAGTGGCGGTATTCCAAATGCAAGCACTCAAAGCACAGCCTCACCCGGAAATTGGGTTGATTACTCAATTGGAATCTTTAATGGCAATGGAATCAATAAGGGAGACGCTGATAAGCGGAAAGATTTCGGTGCACGGGTTGTTGTGTATCCTATAAAAAATCTCGGCATAGGGGGATCAATTTACAACGGTAAAGCAACTTATAACAATGGAATTGCAACTACCGATACTCCTGCTGTACGCAACCGCTTTGGGTTCGATGCATCCTATGAGGACGGGAAGCGCTTTTATGCAGCAGCAGAATATCTCAATGGGACAGATGATACTATCCCAAAGTCAGGCTACTACGCCCTGGTCGAAGGATATATTTTTCCTAAAAAGCTTTCGGTGATGGGAAAATATGATTTCTATGATCCGAATGATGAGAAGGATGATGATGCAAATACAATTTACAGTTTTGGGGTTAATTATTACCTCGCTGCATTTACCAAACTGCAGCTGCAATATGATTACCGGCATGAAAATGCACCTGCTCAAAAGAAAAATGACCTGCTGTCAATACAGATGCAGATATACTTTTAATTACAATGAATCTGATTCTGGACTGATACAAGTCAATAGTTCTATTAGATTAATACAATGCAGGTGCACGCATGGTTATGATTTCTGTTACAAGTTAAATTCTTAATTATAACTTTTTATTTCCCTGGAATTAAAAAACTTTCCTTACAATTGTGCCTGTAAATCCTACTAATTTGGTCTTTTTAATCTGCTTTATAGAATAGCAGATAAACTAACCCCCCACTAAATAAGCCCTTATGAGTAAGCTATCTACAAATGAAGTACTGCAGTTTCTAATCATCCTTACTATCCTGCTTGCTGTGGCGCGCATCATGGGAGAACTTTTCAAAAAGTTCGGATTGCCTGCCATTATCGGTGAATTGCTTGGCGGCATCCTTATTGGCCCTTCCTTTCTCGGTGCCCTTTTTCCTGATTTCTTCCAGATTTTTTTCCAAGACCCCAAACTAACTGATGATGCGAAGAATGCAATCAAAAATATCACTTCGGAGTTTCCGACTATCCGGTTGAGCGCTGCTCCTGCAGTGGGGTATGATGCATTGACACGCCTGAGTGTAATGCTGCTGCTGTTTATTGCCGGAATGGAGGTTCATCTCGATAATATAAGGAAGAGAGGAAAGGCGGCTGCCAAGATCAGTTTCTCAGGAATTTTCTTTCCCCTGACAATCGGCTTTGGTTTTACGTGGCTTTTTTATGATGTATTTTTTTCTGCCCCGGTTGAAAGCAAGCTGGCACCTGCGCTATTCATGGGTACTGCTCTGTCCATAACAGCGCTTGGAGTAATGGCAAAAATTCTCATTGACATTGACCTGATAAAAACCCGCTTTGGAAACCTGATGATGACTGCTGCCATGATTGATGATGTGATCGGTTGGATGCTGTTTTCTGTTGTTATTGCCATTGCCAATCTGAAAACAGAAAGTCACTTCAATGCAATTACGGTGCTTCTGACCATGATTGGCATTACAGGCTTTTTAATGACAGTAGGTGTAAAGATTACTGACCGCATTTTTCGTTTTGCTAATACCAAATTATCAAAGCCGGGTGCTGAACTATCCATTGCGATACTCCTGTGTCTTCTCGGCGGAATATTTACCGAATGGCTGGGAATTAAAGCAATATTCGGAGCCTTTTTAATGGGGGTAACGGTGGGTAATTCAACCCACTTCAGCGAGAAGGCACGAGAAACTTTTCATGATATAGTAACTTATGTTTTTTCACCGTTGTTTTTTGTTTCAATTGGATTGAAGGTAAACTTTGTAAGCAATTTCGATCTTGGAATTGTAGTATTCGTGCTTACAATTTCGGTCATCGGGAAAGTTGTCGGCGGATTTATCGGGGCGCGCCTCAGCGGATTCAAAACGAATAAAGCGATGGCAGTAGGTTTCGGAATGAATGCCCGCGGATCCCAGGAAATTGTTTTAGGACTTGTGGCTTTACAGGCCAAAATCATAGACGAAAAAATTTTTGTAGGCCTGGTGGTCATGACGTTTGTTACCATACTGATGGCAGGACCGGCAATCCGGTATTTTCTCAGGAGGCATGAAGTGATCCATCCTACACCTGCAGAAGGAACAGTTCATGTTTCACCCGCCCGGTAGCAAGGATTCAACTGTGAAGGAGAATCCGGATTTCAATTAGTCCCTTTTATAGCACAACCACGATAAACTTTACCATTTACAACCGCAGTGGCTGAATATTGAAATGCATTTCCGGATGAATCCGTGCACGCTTCTTTCCTTATAACCGTCTTGATAGCGGCGCCTGATGCATAATTATTGGACGCGTAAGTAAACAATTCTTCACTGCTTTTTTTAGGAGGAAAATATTCAAATACATAGACCTTCATTGTCGTGAAGTCCTTTAAAACCAGAACCTGCTCATTCTCTGAAATCTGTAGCGACCAGTCTTTTCCCAGTATCCAGAAGTCATAGGGTATGCAGCTGTTCTGATAATTCTTTTGCTCAAAGGCGAGTACCTCATTTACAATAATCATACTGTCATAGCCTCGCTTACGGCTTTCCTCATCTGCTTCAGAAAGCGTTCCCTTTACTTCTACATACACGAATTCATATGGAAATGCGGGCGTATGAAGAAAAACCGCTTTGTACATATCTTTCATTTTCCCCGTTGAGTCCATTACTGCCAGATCTCTTTCCGGATGATCGCATATCCTGAAGGTGAGCATATTTTTCCCTGACACGAAGAGGCCTTTAAAAGTTTTATATCCGGAATTTTGAAAAGAAGGATAAGCCGCAACAGTATCCCCCAGTTTATTGATCCCGGATTCTTCCATCTTATTATTTCTGCAGGAAATAAATAACACCGGAAACAGCCATAACATGATGACGCGTAAGTTCATTTTAATTGATGAAGATAAACAGAAAGCAAGAATCAAAATTCCGTGAGCGCCAGGTTCCGTGGCTTACCAAATTAATTCCCGATACGGACCGTTCTGCAGATGGAAATAATTCTGGTTAAGCCAGTAATCCGGAAATATTTCATCAAGACGCAAGCGAAATTTGTGATCATCAAGTTTACCCGCAATCTCAGGATTTTCAATGTCGGCCTTCCAGGATAAAGTAGCGGAATGCTTATTGCTTTTTAGAGAAGAATAAATAAGAGTTTCCATAGGCAAACTCCACTCATCAAGGGAAGCCAGCTCCGGATGCGCTGCTAAGCTCACCATAAATTTTGAGCCGGGAATGGAACGGGATTTTTCAATAAGAGAATAGATCATTTCAACATGATGGGCATAAACATCTGCATGGCGAGTAATTTGATTCATCCGAATGGCTACAATCACTAACACGGCGGCTTCAA
Organism: Chitinophagales bacterium; assembly: GCA_039920305.1. GTDB lineage: Bacteria > Bacteroidota > Bacteroidia > Chitinophagales > UBA10324 > DASRAJ01. The sequence goes on along the minus strand of JBDSEA010000024.1, from coordinate 5,203 downwards.
TGATCCATTTTTGTTTCACTGAAAAATAAACACGCTGCATGAATGGGACTGTAGTGAGGGGTATCAGGAGCAGATACATTCGTTCATAATAATTGGTATGTTTCCATGGATGTTCCTGAGTAATGTTGATGATGAGAATAAAAACCAAAACACTGCCAGTTAAAAGCAAAGCCTGAAGTTTTTCCCTTTGAAGGAAAAGGAAAAACACGGTAACGATCATCGCGATCAATTCCTCAGGATAGATACTGAATAAAAAAATGAAAAAGTCTTTAATATCCTGTATCCCTGAAAAGTTACGAAGTATGGTTTCACTCACCTGTGAAGCCGGGTATTCAATTTTACCCGTTTCGTATTGGCTGATAAAAAAATATTTGAAGACTGCCCAGCCAATAAAGGATAAAAGAAATATACCTATTACCCTCCCCGGTATTTTTTTTTCGCGTAAAAAATGAGAAGCGCTGAAAATGAGTACTCCAAAAAAAATGAGGGGATAACTAAACAATAGGGTAACCAGTATGGCACCGAAAATTACCTGTTGAATGATGGTATTATAAAATTTCCGTTCCAGTAATCCGGCAAAAAAAATCAGTAGCACGCTGCCATACCAGACCTCATACATCGGGCAAAACCATATAAAGTAGATTCCGCAAACACTGCTGAGCAACAATGCCAGCGAGATGCCTTCATGCCTGAGCCAGAAAATACTCAGGATAAAAAACAACCAGAGATAGATCACAGGGTTCATTGAGTTAAGCAGCAATACTGTATTCAATGGTAAATGGAGATTTATCCCTGTAACTGCAAGCAGTTGTGAAACAATGAGGATGAAGCGCTGATGCTCAACGTGAAACATTTCGCCCTGGGCTATATGAAAAAAATAGTAAGCGCCATCGAGGAAAATACGCTCCTTGAAGTAAACAATTGCTATAATAAAATGAATCAGCAGATAGAGATTGCCGAATATGATAATTCTCTTTCTTGAATTTGTTGAATGCAGAAAATCAAACATTAATTCATAATCAGATGATTCAATAAGTATTTTACAGTATTTTAATAATCATTTGGAACAAAATTTCTATTTTCGTCATCATTCCCGGTAGCACATTTTAAATTTACTTCGGAAAAAATTATCCCCGGCTGATATTTTTTCTGCCACTTATAACCACTCTGCCCTATGAAAAAAATTTACTTTATTCTCATCCTGATGATAACCGGGAATTTCAGTTATTCTCAAAACTGTTTTCTTCCCAAACCTGTACCTCAAACTGACGGCCCGACCGCGTGCACCATACCTTTGTACTGGGAGCAAATTACAGGAGCTCATCATTATCAGGTGAAATATAAAGTGTCTGGTTCTAACAACTGGCTTGATACGATCAATACCGGGGCAAACACAACAGTAACTCTCACCGGGCTACTGCCAAAAACAAAATACATAAGTAAGGTAACTGTTTATTGCGCCGGACAAAAAGCAGGCGGTACCGGAAGTATTACGGTAAGAACTTTAGCGTGTTCAGCACCTGTTGTTACTGAGTTAACTGTGCAGCAGGATTCATCGGTTTACATTGCCTGGTCAGGATGTTCACCTACTAACAATTCTATCCGATACCGGCTGCCCGGCAGTAACTGGACAAAAATCAAAACGGGTTCAAATTCCTTTGCAACCCTATCAGGACTGTTGTATGGTGCCAGTTATGAGTATGAGGTAAAAAGCTGTTCAATGGCAGGTAAGCAATACTGGTCACAGCTCGATTCATTTACCTTAATAATTCCTCTTTTGTTGCATCCTAATATTTTAATACTGCTGGTTGACGATGGAAGCTATAATACTTATTTGCCCAACGGAGGACCTGATTGGTTTACTTCTCCCTCTATTAACCGCATTGCGAATGAGGGAGTTAACTTTAATAGCTTTTTCGTCACCTTATCGGTTTGTAATCCAAGCCGGGCAACGCTTCTGACTGGATTAATGGCTAACCATCACGGTTTAATTGCCAACCAGGATACAATTATTTCTACCATTCCTACCATCGGATCTATTCTTAAAAATAATGGATATCACACTTCTTTCATTGGAAAATATCCGGATATTTATAATTCAGAACCACGCAAGGGCTGGAATTACTGGATGGCATTTGAAGCAGGCACGGGTTTGCATGAAAATGCCGACTATAATATTAATGGGGTTTCAACAGAAATCCAGGGATATAATGATTATACGCTTACTGATACTGCTATCAGAATCATAAAAACTCTTTATCATAAAAAACCATTCCTTATAGTTCTTGCTTACAGTGGTGTGCATGAGCCCTACCTTGCCCCACCTGGAATGGAAGGCAGGTATGATAATGAGAATATTACAGTGCCTGATAACTTTTATCCATATACTCAAAATTACCCAAGTCAGCTTTATGAGGGTTCGATATATCCAACTGCTGACTCCTGTATTAATGACCTAAGGAATTATTATGAAATGCTTAATGGAATTGACACCACGGTAAGCAGACTTTTTGCAGTTCTGGATTCATTGAATGCAACGGACAGTACCATGATTATTTATACAAGTGATAATGGGTTTTTACGGGGTGAACACATACTTCATTCTAAAACAAAGGCTTATGAGCCTTCTATGAGGGTTCCGTTGTTTATCCGTTACCCGCAATGGTTCACACCGGGCACTACAATCACAGATCCGATCACACTAAATATTGATCTTGCGCCCACTGTGATAGAAGCCGCAGGAATTTCCAATACATATAATATGGATGGTCATTCTCTCCATGATTATTACAAAGGAACACTTGACCGTGATGAGTTTTATTTTCAGAGCTCTGCAGGAGGCCTGATTCGTGCCGTGAGGTCAAAGGAATATAAATACACTTGGTATAACTGTACACAACAGACGGAGGAATTTTTTAATCTCGTTAGTGACCCCAAAGAAGATACGAACCATATCAATACTTCATCTTATCAATCCCTGATTGCAGTGTACAGGGAAAAGCTTGACAGCTTTCAAAATTATTGGGGTGATACAATTAATAAAATCAGGAAGTCAGTATGCTACTTAGCAAACCCGGTTTTGGATCGAATGAGCGAAGTAGTTTCATCGACCTCCATTGGTATATATCCGAATCCAGCAAGCAGTGAAGTGCAGTTTTTCTGGAAAGGAAATTCAAAAGGCGCGGATCACGTCAGAGTATTTAATGAATCAGGAACAATACAATTTGAAATTTTTGTAAGTGATGAGGAAGATCAACATCAGCTCACTGTTCCTTTAAATCATTTTGCGAATGGGATATACAATGTGGTCATCGGTAACAGTGACAGGTTTCTAATCAAAAACTTCGAGGTGCTGAAATAAACCAGCAATTAATTTCCGGGGAAATGCGTGATACACCCATTGGAATCTTTTAGGGTTTCTTAATTGATAAAGCATCAGTCACCTGGTCCTGATGATAAATTTCACCGGATAAGTGTCACATTACCTTTCTCTATTCCCCCGTCGCTAACCCCTTCGAGAGAACCTGTCCAGATAATATAATAGACGTAAGTTCCAATATCACAGGGTATGCCTTTGCAATCCCCCTGCCATCCCTTATCAATGCTGTTGGTTTCATATACCTTAGTTCCCCATCGGTTATAAATCTGCATCAGAAAGGATGTGATATTGTAACCAATTGGAAAATAAATATCATTCACTCCATCGCCATTTGGAGTAAAGGCATCCGGTATAAACAGGGCAGTTGAGCATTGGAGGGTAACAATAAAAGTATCTGTTCTAATGCATGTGAATTCATTTGTAACGGTCAGGGAATAAATACCCGGTTCTGTTACTTCTAGAAAATTAAAAGGATTTCCATTATTCCACTCATAAGTAATAAAACCATCCGGTGCTTTTATGGTAGTTACAGTACCGGTACAAACAAGAGTATCATTGATTAGATTAGCAGGAGGCACAGCATAAAAGGAATCAATTACAATGGTATCGCTGATAGTACAGCCGTTAAAGTCTACAATGGTTACATAGTATATACCAGTATCGGTTACCGTCACGGATTTATTCATTGAGCTGTCATACCAGAGATACTGTGGAAATATTCCGGCATCGAGAATAATAGTATCGCCTTTGCATAATGCGGTATCATTTCCAAGAAAAACAAATGAGTTGGGAAAATCTCCGACATGAAATGAAGCAGATCCGCTGCATCCAAGCGTATCAATAACCGTAACTGAAAACGTACCTGTATCTGTTGTAAAAAAGAATTCACTGCTCGAGCTATCCTGCCAGATATAGGTTACAAATCCAGGCCCGGCATCAATAATTACCGGCTGATCCGGACAAATAATGGTATCACCCGTTCCGATGGTATAAACAAAGGGGGGAATATTAAATATTTGATATACTGAACTTCCGATACAGCCAAATGTATCTGCAACTGTAACTGAAAAAAGTCCTGTATCCGCTGTAATAAATACCGGGTTCATTGTTGAATCCTGCCAGAGGTATGTGACGAAAGAACCGGGATCAATTGTTACAGTTTGTCCCGGACATACAGTGGTATCGCCTGTTCCAATTGTGAATACAAAAGGAAGAGCAGGAGTGATCAAAATGGTATCGGCACTAAAGCAACCCTGTGAATCCGCGACATTAACAAAAAAAGTATCTGATCCAATAGCAATAAATGAAGTGTCTATAGATCCATCCTGCCATAAATAACTACTAAAACCTATTCCCGGGTCCAGGATAGTAGGTTGAAGCGGACAGGCAACCAGGTCGGGTCCAAGGTTCGCTACCACTGCAGGAACAGGGAGAATATGAGGGGGATAATTAAAAATTACGTTGCCGTTAAAGCCGGTGTCTGCGCCGTAAGTAGTATTAATACACGAAGTTCCTGCTCCTAAAGAAAGGCCGGCGAGCCCTGGTGCAGCGTTTACGACAATATTGGGATCGAGGACAGAACCCGATACCCATACAGTACCGCCTCCTCCGCCGCCGCCGGGCCCGGTACAATCAGCAGTAGCAAGCACATTATTCGTGGAACCACCATCACCTCCTGTTACTGAGACATTAAGAATTCCGTTTACTGTGAGAACATTAAGTGCAACAACACCACCCGCCCCGCCCCCACCTGCACCTTCATTCACTGTGAGACCCGTAACATCAACTCCGTCATTCCATATGGAATAGCCATTGGTTATTAGG
>JBDSEA010000023.1:0-3650 GCA_039920305.1 Chitinophagales bacterium | reverse complement strand
TCACTACTATCGTTACTCAACTTTTCAAACCGATAGGAATATTCAATTTGATACTGAAATTTCTTCCCATGTTGTAAATACCCATTCTTCCTGTCGCAGGATTTACAGGAGCATAGCGCAGCCGGCTCAGATGATCCTGGTAGGCCACATCAGCAAGATTTGTTCCGGTAAGTGATACTGTAAATAGCAGATGTTCTTTGGATATTACATCAGCGCCAATACCCGCGTTCAACAACATGTATGAAGATGAAGGGGTTTCAGTTCCATATGCGCTATAGATATCATTTTTGGGAAAAAAGTAAGATGCCCCCAGTTCAGCATAGAAATTCTTTAAATACTTATTCACCTTCTGGAAATTAGCACGCAATTCCGATTGAACCCGGGCTGCGGGTGTAAAAGGCAAATACTTCGTAGAGTCAGGTTGATTTTTCTGGATGGACTTCACATATGAAAAAGAATTTTTAAAGTGTAGCCAGTCGAATGGATGCGGATGAATATCAATCGAAAATTCTCCTCCATATAAATTTGCATTACCCTGAATGTATTTATACACCGGAACATTTTCTTCATTTTCAGTTTGCAGAGAATCACCTCCCGATACACTTGATAATTTTTCGGGAAAAATGAAATTAGAGATATCATTATCAAATAAATCCAGTTCACCTGAAACATGATCGGTGTTGAAACCTATACCTCCATCAAATTGCAGACTCGTCTCGGATTTCAACTCTGAATTACCAATCTCATAGCGAAAAGTGCCTTCGTGTCGTCCGTTTGCCCCAAGCTCAGCAATATTTGGAGCACGGAATCCCCTTGCCATATTCATTTTAACGATCCATTGGGTAGTAACTTCATAACTGAATCCCGCACTTCCGGAAACAGCGTTGAACTTAGAGTCTGTTCCCTTGAACTTAACAACAGAAAATGAATCAGGTACCAAAACCTGCTCGTCATTTTGATCAGTATAAAGACTTTGAGTGATGATGTCACGGCTATCTAAACGAAGACCACCGCTGAGTGTGAATTTTTCAAAAGTTTTTTGACCAAAGGCAAACACCCCTCCATCAATCAAATCATAATCAGGAACCAGGAATTCAATTCCCCTGTTTTGATTTTTCTGATACATGCCATTTACACCAAGGGTAAAATTCCAGCCTTTTTTTTCAGGCAATGTCCATCGAACATCATATGAAATGGTATTCAGGAAAAAATAAAGACCGAATTGATCCGGCTGAATGATGTCATCGAATTCCTGCCGCTGATTGTTCTCATAACCAATATTGAAATACAGCTTTGAACTGCCGAGGTAAAAATTATTCATTAATGAAAACTTGAAGTGTTTTATATTCTGATAGGGCACGAACAAATCGTATGATCTCAAATCATTGTCTGTGGCTTTTGAGAATGATGCTGTAGTGTCATTTTCGGCAATTTGTTTTATAAATGAACCGGTGTTGTCACGCTCACCCTGTGTGAGTCCGGGCCTGAAGCTGTATATGCTGAAATTGAGGTGTGAGTATCCCCAGTTTTTATTCAACCCAAGGTAACCGCTGGCAGCCATTTCTTTGAACCCGGAATTGAAAATAAACCCATCAAATTTATTCTGATAAGAATGCGCTGTTTTGTTGCTGAATCTTCCAAGCCACACAAATCCCTTCTGATTGCCGTTGAGATTAGCTGAATATCCAATAAGCCCGTTATTGGTTTGATAATTTGCAAGAAGGTCACCCCTGATTTTCCCCGGTGCAACCGGATTGGCGGAAAGGATGTTAATGACTCCTGCAATAGCATCACTGCCATACATAATGCTGCCCGGACCCTTGAGAACCTCTACCTTATTGGCAGAGTATTCATCAATCTCAATTCCATGCTCATCGCCCCATTGCTGACCTTCCTGCCTGATGCCGTCATTCATTACCACGACACGATTGTAGCCGAGTCCGCGTATTTCGGGCTTTGAAATTCCCGGGCCCGTAGTTACCTGTGAAATACCGGGTTGCTTTGCAATCGCATCTATAATATTGGTGGATGAAGATTGAAAAAGCTCTTGTTTTGAGATAACAGAAATCGGTGTGGGGGTACGCTTGATTTCTGTAGCTATTGAAACGCCTGTAACAATTACTTCACTTTGCTCGATGGCTGAAATCCCCATAGAAAAAGCTACGGAAGTAATGCCCTTTACTTCCACTCGCCGGGTGATGGTAGAATAACCAAGGTAACGGAACTCAATCAAAAAATTCCCTGCCGGAAGATTGTTGATTATAAAAGCTCCGTCATCGTTTGTAACACTTCCAGTTTTTATTTCAGGAATAAAAACCGTGGCACCGGTTAGCGGAGTTCCATCTTTTGCATCGGTAATTGTTCCGGTAAGTGAATTTTGCGAAAATATTTTTTGAGAAATGATTACACATAATATGGGCAGTAATAAAATGAGTTTCTGTTTCATAAACTGAATTTTAGATTTGTATGAATATTTATTGCCCCGATAAAAGGGGTTGCACAAATAAGATATCAGGCAGAAGCAGGGGGCGCTCTGCCATTTTTCAATATGAAAACAGAAGAAGCATAAAAGACAGGTGAAGGAAATAACTGTATTACTGAACAGATCTGAATTCCCGGAATTCTAGGAACTTCATTTAAAGAAAAAACCGGCAGGGTTAATTGCAAAGCATCGCAATGAATGTGCATAACACTCACTGCTTCAGATTCCGAGCTTGATTCAGGGGTATCGCAGTGGTTGGTAAATAAGTGTATCAAATGCTCGGGCATGGCAGCAGTTAAAAACACTGCCATCAGGAGTAAGCAAATAGTTTTTTTTATCAGTTGCTTCACTTTATTACGATACACGAAAATAGAACATGCCTGCGGGTTTCTCAATTTCTGCGATCTTGCACCAGAAAGTGAATCTTAATCATGAAAATAAAATTTTGCGGCGCTGACCGCACAGTAACCGGAAGCTCGCACCTCATTATCCTCGATGATGGATTTAAAATTTTACTTGACTGCGGATTGTTCCAGGGCAGGCAGGCATATGTAGATGAATGGAATCAGCATTTTTCTTTCAACCCCAAAGAAATTGATGTGATGATCCTGTCCCACGCCCATATTGATCATTGCGGAAGAATTCCCAAGCTATGCCGTGAGGGATTTTCGGGAAATATTTATTGCACTCCCGCAACACTGGATCTTGTTAAGATCATGCTGCTGGATAGCGCTCATATACAGGTTAAGGATAGTGAATACCACAATAAGAAAAGACTAAAGAAAGGATTGCCTCCTATTCCCCCGCTGTATAAGCCCGAAGATGTTGGAAAGGCAATCACACAATTCAAGCCCGTGGAATATGAGCAATGGTTCAATATCCGCTATGATGTTTCATTTTCATTTCGTGACAATGGACACATACTTGGCAGTGGCAGCATCTCCTTAAAAATTCAAGCTGGTGATAAGGAAACCATGATCGGGTTTACAGGTGATATAGGCAGGCCCGATCGCCCGATATTAAAAGATCCTATCACCATGCCGGACTGTGATTATCTCATCAGCGAGTCAACTTATGGTAATCGCATACACGAAAGATTTCCTGAGGATATGGAAACCTTCTGGAAAATTGTGGATGACACCTGTTTTCAGCGAAAAGGCAAATTGAT
>JBDSEA010000022.1:0-7937 GCA_039920305.1 Chitinophagales bacterium | reverse complement strand
ACTGTAAATAAAAAAAACCGGTGCCACAATATTGTAACACCGGTTCAGCTTAACAAACCTATGCAAACTCTTATGAAACCTTAATCTCTAAAGATTTATGTTTCATCTCTTCCCGCTTCGGAAGAGTAACCTTTAGAATTCCCTCATTATATTCTGCACCAATCTTATTTGAATCAACCGATTGCGGCAGCGTAAAGGTTCGGCTGAAAGTGCTGTGCGAAAATTCACGCATGGTGTAATTTTCTTCTTCCTTGTTCGCCTCATTCTTCTTTTCACCGCTTACCGTCAGCAGATTGCCATCCAGCTTCAGGTTAAAATCATTCTTGCTGAAACCGGGAACTGCAATTTCCAGTCGGAAATTTTCTTTTCCTTCCACCACATTCACAGCGGGTGAAAATCCGGAATTGAAAGGCTTTACAAAGAAACCATCGAAATCATCATTGAAGATGTTCCGGAACATCTGATCGAAAGGCTTTTCGATCGAGTTCGATTTAAATTTTACGAGTGACATGGCTTTAATTTTTTTGGTTATGCATCCGGTTAATCAAACCCAATACCATCGCTCTTTATGCGTCATATTTTCTAAAAAACCTGTTACTTTCAGTCAGGTTTTCCGTATCGAGCTTGAAAAGCGGAAATTTTTTCAGCTCTTCTCAGCTTACAGCCTTGTTGAGGAATGCGATAAAGGGATGCATTTCCTTCATAAGGGCTGCAGCTTTTTTAATAAACTGCTCAGAAAGCACCTCACTATCTGAAATTTTTGCTCCGCAGGTAAAGCTTTTCAGCATTAAATATTCAATGGCAGGATTATCTGGGGAATAGCCCTTGGGAGGCCGCTTAAGCTTTTCGTTTCTATCCAGGCTGCCAAATGTTTTTTTGAATGATTTTGATTCCACGATCTTTTTGAATTCAGAGAAATTGTAATCAACCTCCTGCCTGATTTTACCCAGTGCATCAGGCATGGGCATCCATATCCCGCCTCCGATAAAATTTCTTCCGGGTTCAATATGAACATAATAACCAGCTCCCGTAAAATTTTTTTCTCCTGCGGAAAAACCAGCGCCGATATTTGTTTTGTATGGTGTTTTATCCTTTGAGAACCGGATATCGCGATAAATACGCATGATGGATTTCTTTGCATCTGCGTTAGCCACAGAGGGATCAAACCTGCTAGCTTCCCTGATCAGCGCTTCCATAAAAGCAATCATTTCTTTTTTAATTTCTTCATACACCGGTTTATTTTTTTCGAACCAGGGTCTGTTGTTGTTCTTCTTTATTGAAGAAAGAAATTTCAGGGTTTTAGTATGAATCTGAGTAGCCATCGGCTTGAAAAATTTTATATGGTGAGATCATTAATTTCCAATTATACCCTCCCCCACACACGTGACTCCTCCCAATTGATTCAGTTTTCGGAAGGGTAATTCTATTGAACAAATCAGTTTTAAGATTCCGTTTACGAGTGGACTTGCGGGCTTCATGTCTGAGTCTGATAATTCGTGATTTTCATTTTTCAATTTCCTTACTAGCCAAACAGCCGGAAAAATAAACCCATAGAAATAGTAAGAATGCAGCGTGGTGAAGGATGAATGATCCAGTAGCTGACGCAGAGTTTTTAAAGTGTAGCGACGATGGTGACCGAGGTAAACATCGTGCCCGCTCCATAATCCCATGAATGCTGGAACAGTGATAAAAAAATAATTTACTCCTTCTGACTTTTCCCTGATCGCCTTCAACATGCCATGATCGTCATCCAGGTGCTCCAGCACATCCATCATCACGATTACTGCATTTTCAATTTTATCGGGAAGTGACCTCACCTTTTCAATATGTTGATTTTTCATCGCAAGTATTTCTTTATCGCCATAACCAATATCAACCAGCCATATTTTTGAGATCATCTCAGGAATTGCTTCATGCAGTTCATACATAAAAAAGCCCGACCCGGAGCCTACATCAATGAGGGTAAGCGGAATTCTTAACTCTGAATAAATCTTTTTAACAAAACCGATCAGTGGAATTTTTTTCGACTGGTAATACCAGTGCGATTCAGGATCAACACCCCTTTCCATTTCCTTAAGATCCATCTCAGTGCTGTGATTGAAACTGCTTCACAATATTCATATAGCGCTCTGCCGTTGCCTTGTCACCTTTCTGCTGATAAATCATTGCGAGATAATAATATGCCTGCGGATTATTCTGATTCATGGAAACAGCGTGGTTTAATTCAGAAATGGCTTCCTCCATCTTTCCTGATTGCGCATGCGCAATACCGAGCAAGACATAGCCCTGGTCGCCGGCCGGAAACAGCTGCAAATATTTTTGGGCATAGATAATTGATTCATCGTTTTTTTTCAGATTCAGCTTTACCTGGGCAAGCCACAGGGCCACTTCTTCATTCTGAGGGTTTTCCTTAAATGCAGTTTCAAAATATTCCTCTGCATTCCTTAAGCTATCTTCCTGCATTGCTTTATAGCCGAACAGGTCAAATTTATTGCCTCTCTCAATAACGGCAGATAACGGAACTCCATCCGCTGAGTTTTTATAGATGGCTTTTTGTGAAGGCCATGTTCCGGTGGTTAACATGGAAGGTTCGATGGTACGGGAAAAATAAATTCCATAATCCCAGTCGCGCGCACTCCGGGTCTTCGGATTATTGGGGGCATTCCACTTGGTAAAAACTACTTTAATCCTGTCAGTATCCATTCTGAAATACCAGTTTACCGCATCTACGGCATTCGTTGCGAGGAGAAGCTTTCTTTCCTTTGTGGCATTTCTGAATGCATCCGTTTTCTTAAACCATTCAGAAGTTTTACGGATGCTGTTCATGTAGTAATCCGTATCATATTTTCCGTAGGCACCCTTAATGCCCCCGATCAGCTCATTGAAGTAAACATATTCATTTGGATGATTTGCGAAAGAAAACCTTACGGGAAGAAGGATTCCGATCACCATAATACCTGCGAGAGCATAGCGGGCAACCCTTTGTTTGGGAAGCGTAAGAATGTAATGCCAAGTCAAAGAAGCCATCACGGCAATCAACGGGATGATGAAAAGCATTTGCCGCAAGCCATCATATAAGGGTGAATCCTGATAAACGGTGTATGCCCAGGGGAAAACGGCTGCGAAAATCAGGAGCAGCATTAAGGTGGCGGAGAATTTCTTTCTTGAAAGATACCATACTGCGGAAAATAAGATTGCACCAGACAGCACTACAATGGGCGTTGTAATGATGAGCCATTGAGGAATGTATGTCCATGGAATTTCATTTGACAACATAAGCTTGCCATCGAATAATACTCCAATGCCAACGGAAAAATTTGACATTTCCTTTAAAGCAGTAAAAGGATTTGATAATGGACCCGTTATTCCGTAAGGCCAGAAAATGAGGCCTCCGAAATAGGAAGCGATGCAGACGATCAATACTTTTTTGAACAGATATCCTGTTGACTTAGTGGTTGTGATTTTTTTTCTTATTTCAGAATCAAGAATGTATGCACCGATTATGAATGCAAAAAGCATCCCTGCCAGGATCAGTCCGCCCACGCGAATGTTGATGGTAAATGCAATGGCAATCGCAGTCATTACCCAGGTGCGGGTTGAAGGGCGCGGCAATTCTTTAACAAGCTTGGTGAAGTAATAGACCGCCATCACATAGCCGAGCGCGAAAGGTATGTCCTTAGGGTTATTCATGGACTGACCGAAGAACTGTGGCCACGTCGCAAGCAATACAAGCGCTAAAAATCCTGTCATCCAGTTTCCGATAGAGCGTGCCAGCAGGCCTGCGAAGAGGATCGCCAGGAAGCCGGCGATTGCATTGATGAGGTGGCGCATATCATATTCATCAATTCCGCCGATGTACCGGTTTGCAGCAGCAGAAAGCATGTTAAAAAGGCCTCCGTAGATGTAGAGGTTTTCCTTGTTGCCCACTTTAAGATGCAGGCACGAGGTATCCTTACCGAATGAGGTATAGAAATTTAAAACTTTCTCCCCATATACTTTTTGATCAAGGTCATCACCTGTAATTCCGTAATGAAAACTCAGTGAGGTCATCAGGAAAAATAACAGGATAGCAGAAAAGAAAAAGAGCATTCTGAAGATCGCATCATTCTTTTGAGGTGAAAGAATCCCTGCGGGATTCTTTTCTGAGATCATTTTTAATGGCACTGAAACAAAATATTCCCATTTCATTCTCAGTGAAACCGACAATATGCTCAGGAGCATGGGTAAAGCATCCCTGGCCGGTGATATTTTGCTTCCGGCTTTAGCTTCCCAGGCAACAGGTAAATCTTTTACCGGAATTTCATAATTTTTTGCACGATAAAGCAATTCAACATCATGCGCCCACCCCATGGATTTTTGCCCCGCGAAAATATTTTTGGCTGCTGCAGCAGGATATAATTTAAATCCGCACTGGGTATCATGAAAATGCAGCGGTGTAATTAGCCGTACCAAAAGATTAAACATGCGGCCCGTTCTGCGCCGGCCGGGATTCTCCTTAACCTTTGAATCAGCATGCTCGCGGGAAGCGATCCAGATCTCATGCTCCGGAAACTGCTGGTTATTTGTTGCTAGCCAGCTGATTATATCCACAGGCCGCGTTGCCATATCAGCATCGAGTGTAAGAATATGAGTACCCGTTGCCGCAGCCACTCCTGCTTTCAGCGCAGCACCCTTTCCCTGATTAGAAGGAAGAGATACAAATTTGAATTTCCCCTGCTGTTCAAGCTGCCTGATGAAATCATTACTGATGATTTCCTGAACAGTATTATCAGTGCTTCCGTCATCTGCAACAATTACCTCATAGTCAAATGTGATTCGTTGTGAAAATTCACGAAGTCCATCCGCCATCAGCTTCACGCGATGTTCCTCATTGTAGCATGGAATTATTAATGAAAGCCTGCCCGAGGTTTTTGCCTGTGTTCCTGGTTTTTTAGATACAGCCATAGAATGTAAATCTTTCTTAACCCGTAAATAGTACTTAAATACTTGCTGCATGTTTATTAAGCATCCCTCTTGTAACAGGAACCACACCGGCATGCTCGCATACAAGGCCTCCTGCAAGGTTGGCAAAGCTTACAGCATCTTTTAATTCCATTCCCGAAGCCAGCGCGATGGTGGCGATTGTAATAACCGTATCTCCGGCCCCTGACACATCTGCGATATTCCGCTTGTGCGCCGGAATAACTTCGGATTGTTTTCCATCGCTGAAAAATATTCCCTGGTCACCAAGGGTAATGATGGTGATCCGGTGATGCAGTTTTAGCTTCAGCTCCTCATGGACTGCGCTCAGTTCCGGCACTTCTGTCGTCACATTTCTGTTAAGTGCTTCCCGAACTTCTCTCAGGTTCGGTTTAAATACATCAGCATTTTGATATGCGAAGAAATTTTTCTTCTTCGGATCTACAGCCGTCAAAATATTATTTGACCGGCAAGTTGAAATCACCCCGCTGATTACTTTTTCAGTAAGTGCACCTTTGTTGTAGTCTTCAAAGATTACCGCGTCTGGCTTTTCCCTTTCAATCAGTGTGAGGATTTTTTCAAGGTATAAAAACTCATCAATAAAGCCAAGGTCATCAGTAAGTTCAGAATCGAAGCGCAACAGATGCTTTCCATGGCTTATGACCCTGCTTTTTACGGTGGAAATCCTGTTCCTGATTACCAGTATTTCCGGCGATGTAATTTTTGATTCATTGATTAACCGGCTGATTTCAGCTCCTGCATGATCATCACCCACACAACAGCACAGCAACGCGGATGCATCCATTGACTGGATATTCAGAGCAACATTTGCAGCCCCGCCTAACCTGTAATCTTTTCTGTTTATAGAGACCAGGGGCACGGGGGCTTCAGGTGACATTCGGGTAACGCTGCCTAAGAGATATTCATCCAGCATCGCATCGCCAATCACCAGAATGCGCAAGGAGGAAAACATTTCGGAAGCAGCAGTAATATTCATCATGTTCAGTTCAGCCTGGCAAGTGCTTCCTTTATCCTTCTGATTCCTTTTACAAGATTTTCTTCTGAAGCGGCATAGGAAATACGAATACAGCTCTCATTGCCAAAAGCTCTTCCAGTTACCACAGTTACGTAAGCATTATAGATGAGGTACATGCAAAGGCTATCAGCATCCATGATAATTTCTTTCCCGTCGCTTTTTCCAAAAAAGGAAGATACATCCGGAAAAAAATAAAAGGCGCCCTCCGGATGGTTGGCAACAAGGCCGGGTATTTCGTTAAGCAGCTTCATTACCACATTCCTCCGGTGATTGAATGCCTCACACATTTTAATAGTTTCAGCCTGATCAGAGGTGAGTGCGGCAAGTGCAGCGCGCTGCGAGATAGACGAAGCACCGGAAGTAATTTGTCCCTGCATCTTATCGCATGCCCGGGCAATCCATAAAGGTGCCCCGATATAACCCAGGCGCCATCCCGTCATCGAATAAGCTTTCGAGCAGCCATTCACAATGATCACCCTGTCCTTTAATGATTCAAATTGCGCAATGCTTTCATGGCGTCCGCTGAAATTAATGTGCTCATAGATCTCATCACTCAAAACATAGATCCCTTTGTGCCTGGCAAGCACTTCCGCAAATGATTCCAGTTCTTCCCGGGTGTAAACGGAGCCCGTAGGATTACAGGGGGAAGAAAAGCATAAAAGCTTGGTACGCGGAGTAATTGCATCTTCCAGCTCCTCCGCGGACATTTTAAAATTCTTTTCAACTGAAGAGGGAATAACTGCTATCGTTCCTTCCGCAAGCTTGATGATCTCACGATAGCTTACCCAGTAAGGGCTTGGCAGGATTACTTCATCTCCGGGATCAATAAGCACCATCATTACATTTGCGATTGACTGCTTGGCACCGGTAGAAACTATGATCTGCTCTGGCGTAAAATTCAGGGTATTATCATTCTTAAATTTTCTGGAAATTGCTTCTCTAAGATCAGGATAGCCTGCAACAGGAGGATACTTAGTGTAGCCTTCATCAATTGCTATTTTGGCTGCCTCACGGATGTGAATTGGGGTAGGGAAGTCAGGCTCGCCAAGTGAAAGATCAATGATATCGTACCCCTTACTCCTCAACTCGCGGCTCAGTTTTGCCATCTGAAGCGTTTCTGATTCATTTAGCCGGTTGATGCGGTGAGATAAAACTTCCATTTAATAAATTGAAGCGGCGAAATTAACAAAAGAGGTAACGTACTCTTCCTGCATCATTTGTTCACTATCAGATTGTTGCGGCCAGTGTTAATGGCTGACAGCAGGTATTCATTTCAAAAAGGTAGTTGCAAAAACAACTTGGCCCTTCAGAAAAAAACTCTAATTTTAATTCGATAAATGAATCAGCAACCATCATGAAATCAATTACCATCTTGTGGATCGTGATTTCGCTTTCGCGGGGAAGTGTTTCGAATGCACAATCAATCGCGGAGGTCAAGGATGATTCTAATGATGGTCAGGCGCCCATGCCGTTTTTCCTGACTGATAACGATGGGGGAATCAATGGTATTAACTCAATACCCACTTTCCAGTGTAGTTATTCAATAATGCCGGCAGTAGTAATTGAAAATTTTGGTGCTGTTGACATGACCACTGCCACGCTTGAATATTTTATTGATGGCGGAATGCCAGCTACTTATGAATGGGAAGGAATTCTTGCACCCTTTTATACTGATACTTTTACCCTTCCGCTAATGGTTGTATCACCCGGAACGCACACGCTTTACATTAATGTGATCGCGGCAAACGGGGAAGTGGACAACAATGGCGGGAATGATGGCAGTTTCATGTTCAATGTGGTAGGAAGCAGCGAACTTGTTCCTTATGTGGAAACTTTTGAAGACCCGGAATTGCCATCCGGATTTTTCGTGGAAAATTCCAACCAGGGACCCACATGGGAAGCAATAACGTTTAATGATGAGTATACTGCAGTGAATTGTATT
>JBDSEA010000021.1:0-7969 GCA_039920305.1 Chitinophagales bacterium | reverse complement strand
CGCAACAGGATTAAGCTGTACCAACTGCGCCAGCCCATTCGCATCACCTGCAGCAACTACTACTTACATTGTGACCGGTAACAATAGTTGTTTTACCTCCTTTGATACTATAATGGTCACTGTGAATCCGGCTGTAAGCGCGTCAGCTTTTGGGGGCATCACCGTTTGTCCCGGCGATACGGTTCAGTTATCAGCTTCAGGAGGCGAAACCTATTCATGGTCGCCGGAAACCGGGCTGGATGATCCTTTAAGTCAGAATCCGCTAGCTGTGGTTACAGGCAATGTAACCTATACTGTTCTCGTTTCCAATCAGTTTGGCTGTACTGATACTGCCAGCGTTACTGTTGATGTATTTTTTGTTCCTGACATTACCATCACACCCTATCCTGATACAACCATATATCTTGGCAACAGTGTAATGCTGGTGGCTACCGGTGCCTCAACATACAGCTGGTCTCCACCTCTGTATCTTGATGACCCCAATAGCTCATCTCCAACCTCAGTATTGCCACAGGATACCATAACCTACTACCTTACCTTTATTTCCGCTGAAGGATGTGTATTGATTGATTCGGTTACGATCAATGTAAAATGGGATGCCCTGGTATTGGTGCCTTCAGCATTTTCACCCAATGCCGATGGCAGAAATGATTTGATGCGGCTGATTGTTCGCGGAATTTTTACGCTTGATCATTTTTATATTTACAATCGCTGGGGGCAGGAAGTATATTCTACCGGCAATCTTGATGAAGCAACTCAGTCAGGGTGGGATGGAAAATTTAAGAATACCGTGCAACCTGCCGGAGTGTATGTGTACCTAGTAACCGGTGCTGATCATGAAGGAAAAACAGTGCAGCTTCAGGGTAATTTTACACTTGTGCGATAAATATTTCTATGAAAAGAATGATAATCTATGAAAGTTGTAACTTCCAGTCGAAATAAATCATGGGCAAATTCTTTTCATATCAAATCGATACAAGATGAATAACATTTACTGCGGGTTCTCGAAATCTGTACGCGTTTTTTTCCTGAGAATATTAATTGTCATCCCACTTTTGCTTGCCGGTGCTGAATCAAAAGCACAACTAATAATAACAAGCCTTACGGCTCAGGAAATTGTAACCAAGCTGCTTGGGTGCAACAGCGTTGCTTCAAATATCGTTATGACCTGCTACGGCAGCGCTTCAGGATATTTTACAGCATTGAACACTAATCTGGGCCTGGACAGCGGTATTATTTTTACCTCCGGACTGGCTAACAATGCAATTGGTCCTAACAACAGCTGCTGCCAGGGGCTTGATAATGGAAATCCCGGAAATGCTTTGTTGCAATCCTTGTGCGGACAGAATACTTTTAATGCCTGCGTACTTGACTTTGATGTTGTGCTGAATGTTGACACCTTAAGGTTTAACTACGTTTTCGGTTCAGATGAATATGCCGAATATGTTGGCTCTTCATTCAATGATGTGTTTGCCTTATGGATCAGCGGACCGGGTATTATTGGCAACCAAAACATGGCAATCCTTCCGGGTACTCCCTATCCTGTTACCATCAGTAATGTGAATTGCCAGGGAAACTCTCCTTATTATATCTGTAATGATCCTGCAAATTATCTCTGTAGCGCAGCATACACTTGTCCTACTAATCAGTCTCAAACCACGCTGCAATATGATGGATTTACAACCGTGCTTGAGGCAAAACAGGAAGTTCAACCGGGGCAAACCTATCACCTTGAATTTGCAATTGCAGATGCAGGTGATGGCATCTTTGATTCGGGTGTTTTTATAGATGCCGGTTTCCTTGAAACCTATCATTTGAGCATTATTTCAGACTCAATCAACTTTATCAATCCTGTTGATTCCGCTCTTACTGTAGTTGAAGGATGTACTCCTGGTATCCTCCATTTTAATCTTACAGAATCTCATACTGATACCTTAAAGGTTCCCATTATTATTGGCGGAACCGCCACCAATGGAACTGATTATACTCAGATAATTGATACCATTTATTTTTATCCTTATGATACTGTTGAATCCATCATCATCGGGGCAAATCAGGATGGAATTCTAGAGGGCACTGAAACAGTTGTTATTTATGCTGTTGACCCCTGCAGCGGATTGGCTACAGACAGTATTGTTGTAAAAATCATTGATGACTTTCCCTTTAGCGTTTCAAATGATACGACCATTTGTGAGAATGGTACTGCAAATCTTTCCGCTTCATTCAGCCCGTATTATTCTTATTCCTGGATGCCGTCAAATATTGTTGCGTGCCCAACCTGTGATACAACAACAGGCTCGCCTAACAATACAACACTGTTTGTAGTCGGAGTAGGCCTGGGCACATGCATTAATTATGATTCAATCCTTGTAACGGTGGACATCATCACTCCTGATGCAGGTCTTGACCAGATTTTGTGTCATGGTGATACCACGCAAATTTTTGCCAATGGCGGTACTGCATATACCTGGACTCCTGCGACAGGATTAAGTGATCCTTCCATTGCGGCTCCGTTCGCTTTCCCTGATACCACCACTGATTATATTGTAGAAGCAACAGGAACCTACGCAGCATGTCATGATTATGATACAGTTAGAATTGATGTTGTTCCCAACCTGGTCGGCTTTGCAGGAAATGATACGATCGTGTGTCCGGGCTTCACTGCTAACCTCTGGGCTGCAGGCGGTGATTCATATTCGTGGTCACCTGCCATCTATCTGGATGATTCAACACTGCAGAATCCAACCGTAATTCCATTTACACCAACAACCTATCAGGTGGTCATTACCAATATTTACAATTGTGTTGATACTGTGGAAGTATTTGTTGATGTTTTTCCGGATCCTGTTATTACCATCAGCCAGCCATATACAATTTACATTGGAGAAACGGCACAGCTTTTTGCTCATGGAGGTGTTGGCTCTTCATATCAATGGACTCCCATAACATTCCTGTCTGATCCGAATTCATATAATCCGGTTTGCACGCCCGAGACTGACATTACCTATGTGGTAAAAATTATAACAGAGGGCGGATGCATGTATTACGATACCACTTCGGTTAAAGTAATTTATCAAACGCTGTTAACACTGCCTAATGCTTTCACTCCCAATCATGATGGTGTGAATGATGTGTTTAGCTATATCGTTCGCGGACCCTTTAACCTCGAGGCATTTAACATTTTTGACAGGTGGGGTAATACTGTGTTTGCATCTTCTGTTTTAATGGAAGGATGGGATGGCAGATTGAAGGGAAAAGATGGAGAGATGGGTGCTTATGTTTATACCATTGTTGGAAAAGACGGGAATGGAAGAGAGGTAAACAAGAAAGGAGCCTTTCTTTTAGTCAGGTAAAGCGATGACTATTATCGCCTGTTAATGGCCCCTGATAATGACTTGCGAAATGTGTGGAATTTTATTTTCCCTTTGAAATCAAAAAAGAGTTTTAAAATTGTAACCGCTAATTCAATCACTAAAAAATTCCAATGATGAGGAAAGCTACACTTTTACTTACAATCATTCTGTGGTCTGTAATATCCTTTGCCCAGGATATACATTTCTCACAATTTTATGCTTCGCCACTCACACTGAACCCTGCTCTTACCGGTGTTAATGAGTGCAACTATCGCGTTGGCGCTATGTACCGCAATCAATGGAAGAGTGTTACCACGCCGTATCAAACTCCATCCATCTCGTTCGATATAAATAATGTATTGCAGAGGGTATTCAAAAAGGGTACACTATCGGCCGGAGGCTTATTGCTGAACGATAAAGCCGGTGATGGTAACCTGACCAACCTGAGTATAATGGGTTCAGTCGCATATCAACGCCCACTTAATTCAAGCCGCAAACTGAATGGATCAATCGGGTTGCAGGTTGGCTATGTTCAAAAGAAACTGGACTTTACTAAATTAACCTGGGAAGATCAGTTCAACGGGCAAACTTTTGATCCTACAATAGATCCTCAGGAAAGCTTCAAGGATAAATTCAGCTATGTGGATTTGAATGCAGGATTATATTTTTCATACGCCGCATCTAAAAATGTGGATGTATTCCTTGGTGGCGCTGTATTTCACATCATTCCTCCCAAAGAAAAGTTTCTGAATACCGGTCCTGATAATACACTGGGTATGAGGATAGTCGGGCATGGCGGCATACGGCTTGGTGTTACTGAGAAAGTTGACATCATTCCGCAGGTTCTCTTTATGTCCCAGTCGGGAGCACAAGAATTAAATGTGGGAGCTACATTTGCTTTCAACCTCAATCCAGATGTAAGACTTTTTGCAGGCGCTTACGATCGCGTGAGTGATGCTGTTATTGCCATGATTGGTATTGAGTATAAGCGGGTGCGTCTCGGGTTGAGCTATGACATCAATACTTCTTCATTAAATGCAGCCAGCAATGGAAAGGGAGGCTTTGAGATATCACTTAATTATACAGGCTGTCTCGGTGGCTTTGTTCTAGATAAACCAATTTTCTTTTGTCCCCGTTATTAATATTATTTCACTCCGGCACAAACACATTTCTTAAACGAAAAACAATATACACATGAAATATTTCAGAATTACAATTGTACTGATGCTGATGGCTTTTGCAGCAAATATGCAGGCACAGGACTTTCCGATTCAGAAATTAAGCTTCAAGAAAAGCATGAAAATGGCTGATTACCTCTATAGCATCGGAAGCTTTTACAATGCCGCTGAATACTATATGGCGGTAAATGATAAGCAGGCAGGAAGCGCGTATGTCCTCAATCAAATCGCAGATTGCGAATACAAGCTGCGCGATTATAAAGCTGCAGAAGAATGGTATAAGAAATTGGTAGACCTTAATGATGCCGGATATCCTCTGGCGCCATATACTTATGGACTGGTGCTGATGTACAATGGAAAATACCAGGAAGCAAAAAAAGTGTTCGACCAGTTTGCAAAAGATTTCAAGGGTACTAACGGGCAGCAGTATAAGAAAATGGCTAAGACGCAATCAAAGAGCTGCGATTTTGCAATGGCAAAGCTTGCTAAGCCCGACACAGTGAAAGTAAGTCACATTGGCGCAACCGTAAATAACCCATATTCTGATTTTGCACCAATTGCGTTGGGTGATTCAGCCCTGCTGTTTGCTTCCCTTAAGTCTGATTCCATTATCATGCTGGATGATATCAAAAAGAATAATAAGTATGCACAATTCTATGTATCAGAGGTGCATGGAAACAGCAAAACCGGATGGACTTACGAAAAAGGACAGTTAATGAAGTTCGCTCCATGGAATGATAATAATGTTCATGTAGGTAATGGATGTTTCAGTCCGGACAAAAAAAGATTTTACTTTACGAAGTGCACGCTTAATAATGACACCATGAAAATGGATTGTGAAATTTATGTGAGCGAATTTAAAGATAGCAAATGGAGTGATCCTCAGAAGATGAGTGCTGTGATAAATTTTCCCGGATCTACGAATACACAACCGGCGGTAGGAAATACCAAGCAGGGTGAAGTAATGTACTGGGTGAGCAACCGTCCGAATGGTGAAGGTGGATTGGATATATGGTTTGCCGCAAAGGATAAAGGAGGCAATTTCGGGCAGGCACAAAACTGCGGCAGAAAGATCAATACACCCAGTGACGAAAAGTCACCCTGGTTCGATTCAAATACAGGTACCCTTTACTTTAGCTCAGATGGGATGGTGGGGATGGGGGGTGAAGACATTTACAAAACACGGGGTGCGCAAAAGCGCTGGGATAACGCTGCCAATCTTGGTTCTCCCGTAAACTCGAGCGTTGATGATATGTATTTCTCTCTCGATGATAACGGCTCAACAGGTTACCTTGTATCAAACCGGCCGGGTACAATCTCAGTAAAAAGTGAAACCTGCTGTGATGATATCTGGCGCGTTGAATACCCGAGAAAAGTTTATTATGCGGTGCGTGGAAATGTTTACGATCAGACAACCCGTGAGGTGATTCCCGGCGCAAAAATTATTTTCCTGGATGACAAGAACATGCAGATAGGAAACGCCACTGCAGGTAAGGATTCATTGTATTTCTTTAATACCAGGGTTGGTCATTCATACTCGGTTAAATCAACCAAGGATGGATATCTTACAGGTTCCTCTTCCTTTGCAGTACTTGAAAAAGATGATAATGATACCATGAGGGTTGACTTATTCATGAAGCCTATTCCCAAAGGTGCCGTAAAAATTGAAAACATTTATTATGGATTTGACAGCGCTAACCTTCGCCCTGAATCAAAACCAGGCCTTGATTCACTTTATCAGATTTTGACTGAAAATCCTGCTATTGTTGTAGAGATCAGCTCACACACTGATAGTAAGGGAAATGATAAGTACAATCAGAAACTATCGCAGGCACGGGCTCAAAGCGTGGTTGATTATTTAATCGAGAGAAGTATTCCTACCGATAGGCTAAAAGCCAAGGGTTACGGTGAATCCAAGCCGATTGCACCCAATACCCTGCCTAACAAAAAAGATAATCCTGAGGGAAGGCAGTTGAATCGCCGGACAGAATTCAGGGTTATTGGTACTATCCCGGGTAAGGAATTGATTTATGAAATGGGCAATCCTGGATTTGAGATAAATCCAAATGACCTGAACCTGCAACAGCCCGATCAGGAGCAGGATATTGAAGAGAATCAGGACATTGAAAACGAGGAAGAACCAAAGTAGAAAATTCATTTTTGAAAAGAGGTTGACCTTGTAGGGATCAACCTCTTTTTATTTTAACTACCTGCCTGTAACGATTAGTGGTTCTGAATCAGTTTTTTAAAATCTATTGTACTTCTGCCTGGCATTACATTCCGGCAGCTGCACCGGTTTATTTTTTTCCTCGTATCTTTTACCATTATTTTCAACCAAAAACAGAAATAGAATGAGTGCATTTAAAGTATCCCTGGCCTTTCTTGAAGGACCCGTTTCTACAATAATTTCCAAAAGTTCGCATATAGCTAAAAGCCTTAAAAAGAATCTTAGCTTTCCTTATCCTCCCATCACACCTGAAGGGATGGATACAGCCATTGATCATTTAAAGCAAATGGAAAGCCTGGCGAAAAAGGGAGGAGAAAAAGCC
Organism: Chitinophagales bacterium; assembly: GCA_039920305.1. Lineage (GTDB taxonomy): Bacteria > Bacteroidota > Bacteroidia > Chitinophagales > UBA10324 > DASRAJ01. Next base: position 889 of record JBDSEA010000021.1, on the reverse strand, counting down.
AAAGCAAATCGCGATGAGGCGCTTGCGGATGTGGATGATTACATTCGTCAGCAAGCTGCTTATGTAAACCATGCAGCAAGCTATGATCTTGAAAAATTGAAAAGCAGTGGCTTTGACATGCTTGTTGAGGAAAAGAAAACCGTTGTGCATGCTACGGAAGAAACTTTGTAGTGCCTATCAAATCAGTCAAGTATAAGTAAGCTTAAAATAAAAAATCCCGGTCCATTTCTGAACCGGGATTTCATTTTGCCAATTGCTTATTACCTGCTTAGCTCTTATCATCCTTCACTTCCTCAAAGGGCACATCTTCTACATGCTCATTCTTTGCTTCACCATCCGGGGGTGTGTCATTTGCTTCATCCTGGGGAGTATTAGGTGGTTGCTGCTGCTGTGCCTTGTACAGATCCTCTGATGCTGCCTGCCATGCAGTGTTCAGTTCATTTGATGCGGTTTCAATACCGGCAATGTCCTGGATCTTATGTGCATCCCGAAGCTTGTTCAGTGCAACCTCAATAGTGTTCTTTTTATCCGCTGGAATTTTATCACCAAATTCCTTCAATTGTTTTTCGGTCTGAAAGGCAAGAGCATCTGCAGTGTTGAGCTTATCTATTTTCTCACGCTCAGCTTTGTCTGCAGCCTCGTTTTCATGGGCATCTTTGCGCATCTTTTCAATCTCTTCCTTGCTTAATCCCGTTGATGCCTGAATCTTGATCGTCTGTTCCTTACCGGTTCCTTTATCCTTGGCACTCACACTGAGAATCCCATTCGCATCAATATCAAATGAAACCTCTACCTGAGGAACACCGCGGGGTGCAGGAGGAATACCATCAAGCATGAACCTTCCGATCGTCCGGTTATCTTTCGCCATCTGCCGTTCGCCCTGCAGCAC
>JBDSEA010000020.1:0-5940 GCA_039920305.1 Chitinophagales bacterium | reverse complement strand
TATCTGATAGTTATAAGGAGAAGCATTCACACTGATTCATTGATTCAGTATCATCAACCTTGGTTTTTTTCAATATTTCCTTCATCCAAAGAACAATTATTAAAAGATCTAAATTTATTCAAAACATTTCCTTATTATACTGCAGGATATACCGTGATCGCTTTGGCGGCAGGAGGAATTGGTATTGTAACTGGCCTGATTTATTCTTCGCGTAAAGATATTACCAAATTTCTTTTATTAGGTGTTCCATTTTTTATAGCAGTGATCGCCTCAGGATTTGAAGTTTATTCTCTCATGCCAAGAATGATGTTGTGGGCTATTGCGCTTCTTCTTTTACTACAGGGAATAGGCTGGCAATGGATCGCAGAGAAAATATCACCTTATCTTGCGGCCATGCTTTTGGTTGTGGTAATAATTAGTGTCGCAGGACTGCAAACAGGTTGGCAGGTATTTTACAAGCCACTAAAGATAGAAGAAATAAGGACAGTGCTGGACAGTGTCCGTAATCGTTTCATGGATAATGATGAATTGTATGTGCATCATGAAGCATGGCCCGCACTTGCTTATTACAAGGATTGCGATCTTCAACGAGAGCGATATCAGTTTGGAAAGCAAATCATTCGCGGTACCTGGAATAGCCAGCCAAATCAACAAACTATTATCACCTCGAACCACGAACATGGACGTGTTTGGCTTATATACAGTCACGTTATTTCAGAATCCACGCGGCAGGCAATATTCAGCGATCTTCGGGTAATTGAGGGGTTCGCTAACCCTCTTGACAGCATAAAAGCAGTTGGTGCATTTGGTTACTTGTATGAATATTGAAATCAGTAGATTGGTCCTTCCAAATCCTTTTTATGCATCATTTGTTCCTTAGATACAAGTAAGATGAAGATCACATTGAGGAACAAGCTACAGATGTAAAACCAATATCTTTCCTGACCAAAATTCATATTCATTTTTAACGGAAATGTAGTATGTTCCCGCTGAAAGGAAGGAGGGGATTTTTATTTGGAAATTTTTCTGAGAAGGCGGTAATATTTTATTAAATAATCTTTTTCCTTGTAAATCACAAATCGAAATTTCACTTCCATTACCTGCTTGTGGAATATAGAGAGAAAGAATACCTCCGCTTAATACTGGATTAGGAAAAATTTTGGGCAATTGTGGGATAAAATATTCATCAACTGATAGAATCAATGAACTGTCAAAGATCATAACAGCAGCCGAATAGGGACCAAGCGTAAATGTGGCAGTTATTGGCAATTGATTAAGATTGAAGAATATACTGTCACCCAAATCAAATGTAAGGCTTGAATTAGTTTGATTTATAAACAAACGCGATTTTTTTTCAGGTTTTTCATAAACACCAATTACGGGGTAAAGGGTAATGTTATCAACCCACACGATCGAATCAATTCCCCTTAAGTCAAGGGTGAGGTAGCAATCTTCACATTTATTAAAGGGTTGAATTACGCAGTTGTAATTGTGTGTAGTCTCATCAAATGGCAGAACACGCGGGACTACAACATATTGACCACTTGAGTTTGCGAATTCCTTCCATTTAACAATTACATTTCCTTCTTTAACAGAATAATTACTTAGATGCAATTGATATAAAGCACCTGAATCTAATTGGAAACTTGAGTAGGAAGGGCCATACACATTATCAGGAAGTGAAAAAAGGAAGTTAATCTTAAGACAACCCTGGTCAAGCGGAGTTGAATTATCAAGCAACATAGCCAATGTATCGGGTTGAAAATTCACCCATCCATCAAAGTTATTTGTGAAGAAGCTGTTATCAATCAGATTGTCTTCAAGAGTGTCAGTAACTTTGAATCGGCTAATGTTAAGAAAAGAACTGTATGAATGTAAATCCATCGATCTTCGCTTTTGCCATTGATCAAGTGTGAAGTAATTTGGGAATGTGCTTCCATCAAGACCAATTTCCTCTTTAATCAAAGCATAAGCATACGGATTAAAATAGTAATTGCTATCAAACAGAGCCGGCATGAAAGAGTCATAGAAAGAAATAAGCTGGACCACATCAGCAGATTCATGAAGGGCATAAAAGGTATTTCCAATAACAGTATTATTTATAGTGCTGCCCTGCACACTGCCTTCTGAAATTTTCATTTGAGTTTCAGTGCAGCCATAAATAACATTTGAGCGTACTGAATTGCCGGATGATCCTGAAGCGATTAATAAACCGGTAGTGGCATAGGTTATCGTGTTACTGTCAATTGTATTTTCATTTGCCGCGATATCAAGGTAAATACCGGCTGTATTTAAAGGATTGTTGGGAGAAGCAGTCACATTTCCAATGGTGTACTGAACGAAATTGCTTTTAAATACCGATGACTTTTCAGTACCCCCATAAATATAAATGCTTCCCAGTGAATTCGTGTTTAGAAGGCAGTAATTGAGAATATTTTTCGAAATAACTGAATTGGTAATTCCTGCAAATAATCCCGGGCCACCGATTGAATCAATATCATTTTTGGATATCACCATACTATCGGAGGCATTACATTCAATTGCCATCTGGTTATTGATGGAGAGCGCCCCATAGCCGGCCACAACCCCAATTCTTTTAAAAGTATTTTCCGTTAATTCGGATTTTGAAGAATAAATGATAGAAATGCCTAAGCCATTAATATCAAAAAAATCATTTCCGGTTATCGAACAAAGAGTGGAACCATTCGGAATCTGAATGCCAGTTTCTCCCTGAAGCCGAAAAACAGAAGAATCAATGGTGATGTTTGCAGAATATGCCTCACCAAAAATTGCCGTTTTCATTTGTTTTTCAAACTGAATATTTTCAATGGTAAGGTAGCTGCTTCCGCTTTGAATGAGTAATCCGTAATCATAAACAGATGCTTCGGTGAATAAGGATGAAGGATCAATATTTCCCGGCGCAATGAAATATAAGTTTTGAGCAATGGAGTCATAAAACCATTCGTTCGAAGTATCAATTAAAGAAAAAAGATTGTCCAGGTAATAACCATAGCCATTTGAAATGCCAAAGGCGGTAGGTGTATTAAAAATCACAGTATCATTTGAAAAAGAATCCACTGTTGTTATCTCCCACAAGCGATCAGTAGTACGGATTCGCACCGTTGCTCCATTCCAATATCCATTCGGTTGTGTTAGTAATGTGTCAATAAACCCTGTGTTGCTAATACCATCCTGATGAATAAGATATCCGCTGTTGGGATATCGCGCAATCGTCATCTGCTCATCATCAGCGAAAAGATGGGCGGGGGATTGTGAAAAACCTGCTTTATAAGTGTTACCACCGTAATAAGACCATCCCGTAACTGGTTCAGCTCCGGATATTACCGGCAAAGTTCCGTTGCCGTAGCTGCCAAAATAAATTTTGGCTGCTACAGTGCCGCTGCTATTGATCATTATCTCACCCCTGAAAATACCTCCGGCTTCAAACAAAACGCTGTCACCTGGCAACAGCACTGCGAGATTGAGCTGTGCAAGCGTCTGCCAGGGCGTTGCGGAAGATGTTCCGTTATTTGAATCACTTCCTGCATTGGATAAATAATAATTGGTCGCGCTGCCGGTTAACGGTAACGCCATTAATATTGTAACTATTAAAATACTCCTCATAAAATGCGAAATAATGTTCCAATCAAAATTATGAATAACAGGCAATTATACCTTTTACTCTTCAATTCATGGTTAAGAATCAATTTTTTTTATGATTCACTTAAAATAAGCGTATGCATGGTTCGTCTTACCATTTCAGCAGCTTGTCGAAGGAATATTAAATTAAAGATAATTTTCGGGATGGAAACTACAGGAATAGAAAACGTTTCCATAGTTTTGGCGCCGGTTTGAGTATGACAATCAGCGAAAACGGAAACAGCATTGCAGCGCGGGAGCGTATTCTTAAAGCTGCCCAGGAGTTATTTTTCAGCTATGGGATTCGCAGTATTACCATGGATGATATTGCAAGGCACCTTTCTATTTCAAAGAAAACCATTTACCAGTTCTTTAATGACAAAGATCAGATTGTACATACACTTACTCAATGGGATCTGGAGGAAAATAAGATCATCATGAAACAGATTGCCTCTCATTCCAAAGACGCTGTGGATGAAATTCTGCAGGCTATGGAATGCATGAGCATGCAGCTGGCAAAATTTCATCCCTCGCTCATCTACGACCTTCAGAAGTATCACCCGCATTCCTGGAATGAGTTCAAAAAATTTACGGAGGAATATTCCATGGTGGCAGTAATGCTTAATCTCAAAAAAGGAATCCGCAGCGGACTGTACCGCAGTGATATCAATATTCAAGTGCTTGCCCGCCTGCGCATTGAGCAAATCTCGCTGGGCATGAATCCTCATGTATATCCGCCACCGCGTTTCGACCTCAAAAAGGTCGAGATTGAATTACTGAAGCATTTCCTATATGGCATTTTAACGTTGAAAGGGTTAAAAGTATTGAAGCACTACCAGTCACTTCCAAAAACCAAAAAACAAAAAGCAGTAGCATGAAGACGTTTTCCTTTTTAACAGTAATACTCCTCATATCAGCGATAGCATTTTCACAAAGTGCCTCTACTGATACGATGAGCATGAGTTTGCAGCAGTGCCTGGATTATGCATACGTGCACCAGAATAATCTTAAGAATGCAGAGCTTGATGCCGAGATTTCTCACCGCCATTCGCAGGAAGTTACTGGTCTTGGTTTCCCCCAGATAAGCGCCAAAGCTGACTTCACTGATTTCTTAAAACTTCCTACTTCGCTTATTCCCGCCGAATTTTTTGGAGGTGAGCCCGGCACCTATGTTCCTGTTCAATTCGGAACACAATACAATGTTTCAGCAGGTGCAACTGCACAGCAACTCGTATTCGATGGCCGGTACTTTCTGGGATTAAAAGCAGCGCGCGCGCTGAGTGACCTGTCGAAAAAGTCAATTCAGCGATCCAGAATTGAAACGACCGATGCGGTGCTTAAAGCGTACCTCACGGCACTCATAACACTCAAGCGCGCTGATGAGCTGGAAGTGAACATTGAAAGCTTTAAAAAAACGTATGATAATACCCGTGCACTCTATGAAAGCGGCTTTGTTGAAAAATTAGATGTTGACCGCATAGCGGTTAACTACAATAACCTGATCACTGAAAAAGAAAAAACGGATAAGTTTAAAGTCCTTACTGTGTACACCTTGAAATTTCAGATGGGAATGGATGTAAATCAGCCCATTGCCCTTACCGATACGCTGGGGGAAACAGATTTTGAAAGTGTGCTGCAGAACGCTTCAACACCTGACATCAATAACCGCATCGAATACCAGATGCTCCTAACCTCGAAATCACTTTCCAAAATGAATTTGCAGCAATACCAGTTTGGCTACCTGCCATCGCTTTATGCATTTGGCTCAGTTGACTGGCAGGCACAGCGCAATGAGTTTGACTTTTTCCAGGGCGGTGACTGGTATAACACGGCGATCATTGGTTTAACGTTAAACGTTCCCATTTTCGATGGATTGCAAAAGGCAAGGCAGATCCAGCAGGCTAAATTGAGTATGCAAAAGGATGATAACAATATTCTCAATTTTCAGAATGCAATGAACCTTCAGGTTACGAGCGCTAAAGCAAGCCTTCAGAATGCCATTCAGGATTTAAAGATCCAGAAGAATAACCTTGATCTGGCAGGGGAGATTAAAACCATTTCGCAGAAAAAATTTGAGCTGGGTGTGGGAAGCAGCCTCGAAATAACCGATGCTGAAACATCTTTTAAGGATGCGCAGACCAATTATCTTGATGCGTTGTATGATGCCTGGGTTGCAAGGATTGATCTGGAAAAATCACTCGGTACACTGGGAAAATAAAAACGCGGGAGTTAGAATTTAAGAATTAAAACTAAGAACTAAACCTAAAAACAAGAATGAAAAAGATTTCATTAGTTATTGCA
>JBDSEA010000019.1:0-5569 GCA_039920305.1 Chitinophagales bacterium | reverse complement strand
ATACAGAGGTGGAGACCAGCTGTATGTTGAGGCACCGGTAGCCACCAGCATTACACTGTTGCCAAGATATATGGTTGTATCAGGATAGGGTGTGATGGTAATGTCAGGAACAAAAAACACATCAACAGTAACGCTGGCAGTATCAGTACAGCCAAATTGATTGGAAACGAGAACAGTATAGGTTACATTGCCTGTAACCACAGCAAGCGGATTCTGACTTAAAGGATCATCCAGCCCAATTTCCGGCGACCATGAATAGGTTTCGCCTCCTGATGCTGATAACTGAACCGTATCGCCGGGACAAACGGTGATGCTCCCAAAAGCTGACGCGCTTACAGCCGGATTCACAGTGACCGTTATAGTATCAAAGGAGGTAAAACAACTATTGTTACCGGTCACAATGTAAGTAGTAGTTGCTGCAGGTGATGCGAATGGGCTGGCGCAGTTGGTACAGCTTAATCCTGTTGCGGGACTCCACGAAAATGATCCGGCATTCAAAGCATTTAACTGGATAGAATCACCGAGACATACAGAGGGAGAATCGGGTACCACAATCACAGGCAGCGGATTATCAACAATGATGGTTACCTCATCAGATGCATTGCAACCGCCCACAGTAATGGTGAGTGTATAGGTAGTAGTAGTGACAGGTGTAGCCAATGGATTCTGGCAATCGGTGCAGCTCAACCCTGCTGCAGGGTTCCAAAGCCACCCATCAGCGCCATTGGCTGAAAGCTGCACGCTGTTTCCAATGCAGATGGTAGTATCCGGCTCAGCACGTGCAATAAGGGTGTCAAGGATCAGGATGGTAGCGCTATCATAAGGAATGGGTGAGCAGGGCAGGAAAAGGTACAGAGTGATTGATTCACTTCCCTCGCTGATACCGTCACTCAATGAATGAATGGTAAGATCAACAGTGGTATCACCCGGATTGATTTGAAGGCTATCGGGGATCTCCGTATAATCAACCCCGTTGGTTGCGCTGCCCCCAACCGTATAATGAATAAAGGAAGTATCTATGGGAGCATTGGTGATTACAAAATGGAATGAGCCATCAAAGCAGCCTTCCACAATTGCAGGAGCACTTGTATTAGGATCAATATAGCTGGTGACAACCTGAACACTGGTGCCTGAAGAGGTTAATGATCCAGCCTCAAGGAAAACTCCCGAATCATAAGCGCCGTCACCCGCATCTGCAATAGCAAGCTTTAGGTGGTAGACCTCACAAGGCTGAACTGCAGCAATTGCCTGAAGCACTACTGTGAACCCGTCATATTCGATGGTAGTGCCATTGGCATTAGGCGGGCATTCATTATTACACCCACCACCAAAGGGATCCCATGGATCATTGCAGATGTAATACTGTCCATAGCTTCCGCAGTTGACGTTATTGATGGTAACCGGAGTAGCAGTTCCGGGCACCAGGGCAATATTTTGAGAGCCTATGATGCCGGGCCCGCTGATAAAAAATGCAAACACATCATTAAATCCGGTGTTCACAAAATCATTGTACTCCTCTGAAGCGAACACGTAATTAAATTTCAGGGAGTCGCCGGATACCTCGACATCAAATTCAAGGATGGTGGCATCCTGACTGAGGTAAGGAACAATCAAAGCATCAAGCTGAGCATCGCCATTTGCGTTATTATCGGTTGTCGTGCTTGCAAGTGTGTTAGGCCCGGGCGCATTATTCACTGATCCGGAAGTTAGTAAGATTCCTGAATCTATTCCAATGTTGGTATTGGTTTGACTGAAATAGCCTGCTGCATCCCCTACAGTAATGATGGTTGCATTAGAAACAGTCACCCCACCACCAACTAATTTTTGCGCTAACAGATCAGGATCAATACTGCTGGTTACTACTAACTGCGCTAAAGAGGATTTAAAAAGAATGGAGAAAACCAGGAATGAAAGAACACTGATTGTAAAATTTTTCATGACGGCTAATTTCTTCAATGGAAACCCCGAAAGTAACTGATCAGTACAATAGTTGCAAAATTCATTTCTTCAAACGTTCAACAGGCATATTAACGCCTCATTCAATTTGCCTGCGTTTGCGTAAAAATAAATCAAGAGTATGATGATATGCCTCATTTATCTCTGGAGAAATTCTAAGCATTAGAAGCGGAAAAATGAATATTGCAGAGAGTACAGCAGAGCGGTAAATCCCATCAAGCCAGATATTTTTGGCAGCAGGAAGAATATAATACAACCCAAAGCAGAAGAGTAAGAGCAAGGCGGCCTTCAGGGTGTTACCATTGAAGGGCTGAAGGCGATACTCGTAAAAAAGGAAAAACATGCGGATTCCATTGTAAACGAGTAATGAAATAGCTGTTGCCACAGCCGCGCCGTGTACACCATAAACAGGTATGAGTAAATAGTTTGCGAGTGTGGTAATGATGATCAGAAAGAGGTTCGTAATCAAGCTCACTTTTACATGCCTGGATACAGAAATGATTTCACCATTCACTCCGGTAGCCATATCGAAAAGCTTTCCCAGCCCCACGATAAAAATCACCCACTTCGTTCCTGAATAAATGGCGGGAAGAAAACTTAGCAGCAGATTCACATTTACCCATACCAGTAGAAAAAGAAATCCGCCGATAATGAGCTGGTTCAGCGAAGTCTGAACATAGAGCTGCTGGATTTTTTTCTGATCATTCCTGCGCCAGGCATCAGCAAGCAGGGAAGATGCAATCACGTTCATGCTTCGTGCCGGAATCTGAATCACTGTTCCAATAAAAAATGCAACGCTGTAAATTGCAACACTCTGCAGGTCCGCAAGTATTCCCAGCAAAACGGTATCAATGCTCGCTGTATAGATTGCGATACCGGATGAGGCAAAGGCAAACAAACTGAAGCGCAGTATCTGACGAAAAGAAATAATTTTCTCATGGTTTATCCGTGAGAAAAAGAAAAATTCTTTCAGAAAAAATACATAGCCGATCATCAGCAGCACTTGTAAAAAATAAGTAGCGATGAAGAGTATAATAAAGCCATAAAAATCAACTACATCAAGAATATAAGATACAAGCGCTGCAGTTTGAAGCAGGCGTATCATCACCTCCTTTATAAAAACCGGTACCGGAAGCTTTAAAAGTGAACGGAAATAATTGTAACAGAACTCCGTAAGCAGCATAAACAGCGCCATAGGAAATATGGAAAGAAAATAATGTGAGAACAGCGGTGACCCTTCCTCAAACATGTTTTGAATCTCATTTTGAAAAATCAGGAATACCGTGCTCACCACCGCAAATCCAATCAATGCAATGCGAAGCATGAGTGCAGGAAAACCATAATGATGCTGCTCCTTGTTTTTGAGATACGGAAAAAACCGCACAAGCGCATAAGGAGTTCCTATCAATGCCAGCTGAGAAAAAATGGCTGCCATAGAAATCATCACACGGGTTAACCCAAGCTGATCAGGTAAAAGAAACTTTGGAAACAGCAGAATTAAATTCACGTAACCAATGCCAATGCCGATATAGGTAGCTATCGAGGATTTAATGCTTTGCCGGCGAAGAATTCCCATCGGGTCGCAAGATATTTATTGTTGATTTAACGATGGAGATCCTTGAAAGGATATAGTGGGAGGCAAGAAAAACCGGGAAGACAGCATTCTTACCCTGCCTGATTTAAAGTTTAATTTTGAAACAAATTCCTCCCAATGAAAAATTCCCTCGTAACTGCTATTGTAGCCATGCTTTATTTGGGGCATCCAGTATTTTCCCAGCAAAATAATCAGTGGATATTCGGTAAGCACGCGGGTATTGATTTTAATTCAGGTGTTACCGCATTTTACAATTCAAATATCAATGCTCTTGAGGGATGTGCTGCTGTAAGTGATGTGAATGGGAACTTATTATTCTATTCAGATGGACTTTCAATCTGGGATAAAAATAATCAGTTAATGCCTAACGGTACAGGTTTAGGTGGCGGAGTTTCATCTACAACCACAATTGTTTTACAAATGCCGGGAAACTGTTCAAAATACTATCTCTTCACTACGCAGGATCACAATCAGTCTGGCAATTTTTATTATTCCATCATTGATATTTGCCTCAATGGTGGTAATGGAGATGTTGTGGCTGGCTCAAAGGCATTACTTCTGCAAAGCAATTGCAGTGAAAAAATTTGTTTAATTCCTAATGCTAATGGTTCAGATTACTGGCTAATCACCCACGAATTAAGTAATAATCACTACAAGGTTTATCAAATTACTACGGCAGGCATCGGTGCAGCCCCCACGAATTACAACACCGGTTCCTCCTTTTCTTCTACCTGCCAGTCCGGATATCTCATTGCAAATAAATCCGGGACCAAAATTGCCGCCGGAACCTTCTGGGTAAATATTTGTGAGGTCACAGACTTTGACGCTGCTACCGGGGAAATTTCGAATCCTGTAAATTATGGTCCTGTTATTACCTCGAATGCGAGCCCGATCTGGTATGGTATGCAATTTTCACCAAATGAAAAATTCCTCTACGTGACCCAAGCGGGCTTTGGTGGTATTGAAGCGAATTTGTATCAAATTAACCTGAGTGATAGCAACTTTACATTGCTTTCATCCGATGCATCAATTCCGGTAGATTATTATTATGGTGCCTTGCGACTGGCACCGGATGGGAAAATTTATATGGCTAAAAACACATCCGGCTATCTTGGAGTTATTACCTATCCTGATAGCATCGGAATTGATTGCGAATACGTGGACCAGGGATTGACTTTATCCGTATCGTCAAATAGTGAATTAGGCCTGCCTTCAGAATGCATCATCCCTTCAAATCAATTTGTAGTCTCTTTAGGAAATGATACAAGCCTGTGCTCTGACTATTCGATCAACCTGACATCCTCATGTGATATGTCGTTTTTATGGCAGGACGGCTCAACTGATTCTTTTTTTACAATAACAGCACCAGGAACGTACTGGGTTCAGGCTTTATCGCCCGCATGCGGTAACTTCACTGATACCATTGTGGTGATCTCAGGACTATCTGCGCAAATATCTGGAGATACGGGAATCTGCCTGGGTGATACTACGATACTTACTGCTTCTACAGGGGCAAGTTATCATTGGAGCAACGGCGATATAACCCAATCCATTACCGTATTTCCTGAAACAACTACTTCCTATTGGGTATCAATATCCGGGGCAGGTTGCAGTGACACCATTTTCGCCACTGTTGTTGTTTACCTTCCTCCGAAAGTTTATTTTTATATTCCGGATGATACCATGTGCCTGGATGCATCTCCTTTAACATTAACAGGCAATCCTGCAGGAGGCGTATTCTCCGGTGACGGTGTATCCAATAACACTTTTGATCCTTTTGTGGCAGATACCGGATCACATACACTTTATTATTCTTATACGGATCCGAACGGCTGCATGGCAGGAATAACGAGAGATATCTATGTGGAAATATGCACTGGCATTGAATCACTTTCTCCGGCTTCTGATGTATTTATCTTTCCGATACCCTTTACAAATGAAATTTTAATTTCTACCAGTGAACAAAGTGATCAATTCCGTGTAATCATGCTGAATGATATAGGAAAAAAATGTTCAGTC
>JBDSEA010000018.1:0-8264 GCA_039920305.1 Chitinophagales bacterium | reverse complement strand
CAATCACTTTTTTTCCCGTCTTGGGATCTGTGCCGAGGGTGCGCTCACCGGTTACATATTCTGCTTTATCCATAGTACGTTCAACATCTTTATGAAAGGGTTTATAAAACTCATCAATAACCTTTTCCCATTTCTTTATACCGTTTGAAATTTCGTCAAACTCCTTTTCAATCTCAGCCGTAAAATTAAAATCAAGAACCTCCTTAAAATGCTGCAGAAGAAAATCGTTTACCAGCATGCCTATATCAGTTGGAAACAATTTAGATTTCTCCGCCCCTGTATTTTCAGTTTCTGAGGAAGAGGTAATTTCTTTTCCTTTCAGTCTGATTACCCGGTATTCCCTGCGAACCCCCTCCCTGTCCTTTTTCTCAACATAACCTCTTTTTTGTATGGTGCTGATGGTTGGCGCATAGGTTGAAGGCCTTCCAATGCCGAGCTCTTCAAGTTTCTTCACCAGCGCCGCTTCCGTGTAGCGTGCCGATGCGCGCGTGAATCTCTCGGTTGCAATCATTTCAATCAAGTCAAGCACCTGCCCCACTTTCAGCGGTGGCAGAATGCCCTCACCGGATTCCTTCTCAGTAAGCTTGCCGGAATCTTCTGCTTCATCATCCGTCGATTCCATATAAACTTTCAAAAACCCGTCGAACAAAAGCACTTCACCATTTGCAACGAGTTCCTCATCTTTAATTGCGGAGATTCCGATTCTTGCTGTTGTCTTTTCCAGTTGTGCATCGCTCATCTGAGATGCTATGGTTCGCTTCCATATTAAATTATATAAGCGCTGCTCATCATACTCTCCATCAATTTCTTTGTTATCAATATAACTTGGACGAATTGCTTCATGGGCTTCCTGCGCGTTTGCAATCTTGCTTTGAAACTGCCTGGATTGCGCATACTTTTTTCCATAGCTTTTAACTACTTCATCAGCTATAGCTCCCATTGCAATATCAGAAAGCGTTGTAGAATCAGTACGCATGTAGGTGATTTTACCACTCTCATACAAGCGCTGGGCAATGAGCATCGTGCGCGCTACTGAGAAACCGAGCTTACGGCTTGCTTCCTGCTGCAGAGTGGAAGTAGTAAAGGGGGCTGAAGGAGATTTCTTCCCGGGCTTTACCTGCACATCATTCACTTTATAGGTCGCATCAATGCACGCCTGAAGGAATTTTTCTGCATCCTCAGCCCTGCTTTTATTTTTAGGCCGCTCTGCTTTGAACTGTACACTGCTCCCTGATTTATCCTTTGCAGTAAAAAGTGCAACGATTTTGAATGAAGACGAAGAATTGAATGCATTGATTTCACGCTCACGTTCCACAATCAGGCGCACCGCAACGGATTGTACCCTGCCTGCAGAAAGTGAAACACCCTTCGAGATTTTTTTCCAGAGTATGGGCGACAACTCATACCCCACCATACGATCTACTACACGCCTCGCCTGCTGGGCATTCACTAAATTAACATTCACCGTTCGCGGATTTTTCACTGCGGCAAGAATGGCAGGCTTTGTTATTTCATGAAACACGATGCGCTTGGTGGTAGCAACATCCAGTCCCAGGGCATGGCAAAGGTGCCATGATATAGCCTCTCCCTCACGATCCTCGTCCGTTGCAAGCCAGACTTCCGCTGCTGACTTCGCAAGCTTCTTCAGCTCTTTAACCACTTGTTCTTTATCAGGACTAATTACATAGTTCGGCATGTATTTTCCTTTGCCAATCTCCACTCCAAAATCCTTCGAGGGCAAATCCCGGATATGCCCGTAAGAAGATTTCACCATGAAAGAGCTATCGAGAAATTTCTCAAGCGTTTTAGCCTTGGCAGGACTTTCTACAATCACCAGATTTTTATTTGACTCACTTGCTTTCTTTTTGGCCATGAAAAAATTTGAACTTAGTAATACCTTTTGTTACGGGGGGTGCAAAGAAATAAGAATGGATGGAAAGAAAAAAAATTATTCAGCAGGTAAGTTACCTGTTATCCGGTGAAATAAATTCATGACCTGATAAACCGTAAGCATATTCAAATTTGAACACAAGGGAAATACACTCTTCGAAATTTTATTTATTACCAGCAGGAAGTAATTCCTCTTTAAACGCAATGCCCCGTTCCTCAAGCTCTTTGAGTACCGGCTCATATACCTGGCTCATCACAGGAATATGAATCCCGGTAAGAAACAATTCGTGCTTAAGTAAAAGCTTCACCATCATCGCCATTGGAAGTCCAACGGTTTTCGCCATCGCGGTATTAACGGAGTCATCGCCCATCAATACGAGCGTACTTGTTTTTTGGAGGTGTTCAGTCTTTTGTTCTCCGGTTCCTGTTTCTTTCACCACTTCTGAATCGTATCCGAATTCATGCCTCATCACAATCATATCATTATCCCCTGACTGCATCATCCATTTCTGCTCAATAAGGTTTTGAAGAATTTGTGCAGGTGTTCCGTGATCAAGTGAAATTTTTTCCTCTGAAAATAATCCCAGCCATTCAAGCCGCATGATCATGTCATTTTTATTTCCCCTCTCAAAAAATTTTGCTGTGCGATCTTTTACTGATTTACTTCGATGTTTTTTCTTATCCCCCTCAGGCAGGTTTCGGGCGGGCAGGTACGATGCAAGCCATTGAGAATAGGAAAGTGAGGAAGCATTTTCAATCGTGTAAGTATCATCAGTCATACCAAGCTGCACCAGGGCGTTCCAAGCTTCACAGTAACCTTCTTTTCGCAAAGTAGACCGCAAAATGGTATCTGCATTCTGCAACCCATACAACGGAATATATTGAAGAGAATCGCGGTTAGGGTATGCTTCAAATTTCCCCAGGCCATTGATTTTGAATTTTTCAGTTGCAGTAAACAAGCGGTGATACGGCACAAATTTCTTCACACCTTTTTCCATATATTGAGCTGTTCCCTGACCAGCAAGAACTACATTTCGCGGATTCCAGGTGACCTTGTAGTGCCATGGATTATCATCACTTTCCGGAGCAACTAATCCTCCGGTACCCGATTTGAACGAAGTGATCCTGCCACCCTGATGTTGAATGCTGTGAATCACTTTCATTGCACTCATGTGATCAATTCCAGGATCCAGACCCATCTCATACATGAAAAGCAAACCTGCCTTTTTTACATCCTCATTCAACCGATGCATCTCAGGAGTAACATAGGACGCGGTGACCAGGTGCTTTTTAAACTCAATGCAATCTTTTGCCACAGCAAAATGCAGCAAAGGAGGCAACATAGAAACAACAATATCATTTTGTAAAATGGTTTGCTTTCGCTGCAACTCATCAGTAGCATCAAACTTAATCGCGAGACCACGATGATGATCCTGCACTTTCAAAGCAGCATGATCAATCGAATGATCACCAACCGTGACTGTGGTATTCCATTCCTGGGCGTGATCGAGCAGATAACTGATCAGGACAGAAGACGAACGACCCGCGCCAAGCACCAGAATTTTCTTCATCCAAAAAAATTTAACTTGCAAATGTAAATAGGTAAGGCATGAGCAGGCCTCCCATTAATAAAAACCCGGAAATAAAGAATTCTGATTTCAATTATTCTCCAATGAAAGAAAAAAAAGTTACCGTTTCCTACAAGGAGTTAATGAATGCCGATGAACTCCCTGTTCATCTGGCAGAGTTAATAGTAAATGCAAAGATTGCCATTGCAGCAGCCTATGCACCTTACTCCAATTTTAAAGTAGGAGCTGCCGCATTATTGGAAAATGGAAAAATCATAATGGGCAGCAACCAGGAAAATGCCTCCTTACCGGCAGGCATTTGTGCTGAAAGAGTTGCCCTCTCCGCTGCTTCATCAGCTCATCCCCTTGTCCCTGTAATTGCCCTTGCTGTTTCTGCAAAAGGTGGCCGGCAAAAGATTACAGATCCTGTAGCTCCCTGTGGAATTTGCCGGCAGACATTACTTGAATACGAAGCGCGGTTTCATCATAACATTGAGATAATATTGCAGGGTGAGCAGGGGAAAATATACTGGATCAGTTCCGTTAAAGATTTGCTGCCTTTTAATTTTAGCGGTGAAAATTTAAAATGATCCCTGCTTAGTAATATACAATCTAAATAGGACAGGATGGTAAAAGAAAAAGTCAATCACATCTCACTTGAAGAAAAATACGGTGCTCACAATTATCACCCGCTGCCTGTGGTACTTGCAAGAGGTGAGGGTGTTTTTGTATGGGATACTGATGGAAAGCGTTATTATGATTTCCTTTCGGCTTATTCTGCGGTAAACCAGGGACACTGCCATCCCCGGATCATTGAATCATTAATTGAACAGGCACAGGTGCTTACCCTCACTTCCCGCGCATTCTACAATAATCTTCTTGGAGAATATGAGCAGTACATCACTCAGCTTTTTGGGTATGATAAAGTACTTCCGATGAACAGCGGTGCTGAAGCTGTAGAAACGGCAATCAAGCTATGCAGGAAATGGGCGTATGAAGTCAGAGGCATCGCTGCTAATCAGGCAAAGATCATTACATGCTATGGAAATTTTCATGGCAGAACAACGGCTATTATTTCCTTTTCTACTGATCCATCCTCTACAGTAAACTTTGGACCATTCAACCCGGGCTTTATTTCAATTCCGTATAATGATATATATGCCTTGCAGGAAGCGCTTGAGGATACGAATGCAGCAGGATTCCTTGTGGAGCCAATACAGGGTGAAGCTGGAGTTATTGTTCCTGATGATGGTTACCTGGAAGCCGCGGCAAAGCTGTGCAAAGAAAAAAATGTGCTCTTTATTGCGGATGAAATTCAAACCGGTCTGGCACGTACCGGAAAAATGCTTTGCTGCGATTATGAAAATGTTCATCCGGATATTTTGATTTTAGGTAAAGCACTGTCCGGCGGAACGCTGCCTGTTTCAGCAGTTTTGTGTGATGACCCTGTTATGCTAACTATAAAGCCGGGTGAGCATGGCTCCACCTATGGAGGGAATCCTCTTGCTTGCAAGGTGGCAATTACATCCCTCCAGGTTTTGCTTGACGAGCAGCTGGCAGAGAATGCACTATCTATGGGAAATATCTTTCGGGATGCCCTGGGCAGCATTGATTCTGAAATCATCACCACAATTCGCGGTAAGGGGCTTCTGAATGCAATTGTAGTGCAGCCCCCGAATTCAAAGAAGAATGATCAATCAGAAAACGGAAAAGATGCATGGGATTTATGCCTTGCATTGAAGGAAAAAGGGTTGCTTGCCAAACCTACTCATGGTGATAAAATCCGTTTCGCCCCGCCACTTGTGATTACTGAAGATCAGATCCTGGAATGCGCTGACATTATCCGAAAGACCATTCTTTCATTTCACTCCAAATAATATAGTAATGAAACCGGATCGCGAAGATTCGGAAGGGTTTAAATTTTTTATGTTCTGAGGTTACCACTGGGCAACCGATCCTGTTTCATATTCAAAAACCATATTCATTTTATTAAGGACGTCCGCTCCCACCGCAACGGGCTTCTTTGCCATTTCATCCAACGCAACCGTCACATTTTTTAACGAGTGGTCACCAATCTTCACTATATCAGCATTTAAATCTCCATTGGTACCCGCACTACCAAAAATCAGGCTGCTCCCCGCCAGGGTTACGGCTATCCCGGTAATAGCAGGATCATAGAGTGCATTCACTGAATTCCCATTGATAATGGCAGGGATAACATACCCGGCAGAATCTTTCTGGCCTTGTATCGGATTTCCGGGTGAAGTCTTGTACCGTTCCCTGATCGCCTTCATGGTTTCGCTCACCTCTTTATTAGCAGGATCAAAAGCTACAACTTTATCATAATAATACAATGCTGCCCCATAATTTTTATAGAAGGTGTTGTAATTGCCAAGATACTGGTATGCCTCAGTTAATTCCCGCTTATAATGGGCTGTATCTGCATACGCTTTACTCACAAAGGAATTATAATACGGAAAGGCTTTGCTCCGTGCAGAATCAACTGAGTCAAGATTCAGTTGAATGCGGGCAAGAAACAAGTACGGCACTGCCCATTGAGGCGATAACCTCGAAATTCTGGTAAACACACTATCACTCTCAATGAAATTTTTACCGAGATAGTGTGCCAGGCCTGCCTGTCTGTAAGAGTTAGCGAGCTCATTAAAAGGTGCATTCTTTGGTGTTGCCTTTAATTTTTTTGAATAGAATTCACCGGCCTGCGCATATTTTTTTTGCTTGTAGTAATAGGTGCCAATGGTATCATATAATGCATACTTGGCAGAGTCGAGGGCGATGGCACGCTCCATGGTTACAATACCCAGTGAATCATTACCTGTTTTCATCTGCAGCTTACCGAGGTATTCATAATCTGAAGCAATAATTTTTGCGGCATCCATCCTTTGAAACAGCATGTTGATATTCTCCATCCCTTCCTGATAATTACCTGTTTCATAATTTGCATATCCCAGCATCCGGTTCATATAAGGTGATTCTATTTTACCCTTTAAGCCCATTAAAATGTTTAAGGCATCCTGGTACTTTTCAGTAACGAAAAGGAATTGAGCATATCGGAACTGGGTTTCATCATCCTTGTCCGCCAATTGCCGGTACTTCTCATAGGTCTGAGTGGCGAGATCGTACTTACCGGTGCGGAAATAAAACTCGGCATATTCACGATAAGCAGGTGGATATGCAGGATCAGTCTTAATTGCCTTTTCAAAATTTTCACTTGCCAGGCTTCCATTCTGAGCAGATAGCCATATAACTCCGAGTCGTGTGTAGGCTTTAGCATATGAAGGATTATTTTCCGCTGCATTTTCATAAGCCGAAACCGCATCACCGCTCTTGTTCATTCCCTCATAGGTTTTACCAAGGAGCCAGAATACCTCAGCATTTTTATTGTTTAAATCTTTTGCTTTACTCAGCAGTGTGATTGCCATTTCATAATTCGGATGCTGGGCACTGCTGTAAGCACTGCCGATAAGGAGATACTGTGTTATATCCTTTGAAGAAGTAATGGATTTGACCTTGTCAAAATATTGCGTTGCCTCCTGCACTTTATTTTCTTCAAGTGCAACTCTTCCCAGCCCTGCATAATTATAAATTGATTTAGGGTCGGCCTGGGTGCCTGCGTTAAAAACGGTGCGGGCTGAATCAAACTTTCCCAGATCACAGAGGGCGCTACCAAGGTAATAATAATTCAATGCATTCCCCGGCTGCTGCTGAATAAGTTTAGAAAAAATCCGGCGTGCCGTAGCATAGTTTTCATAATCAAGCGATTTAATTCCATCCTCAGTGGTTTGTGCGTTCACACTTATCACCAAACTCAGGAACACAATCATCAGCCAATTTCTGCTTTTCATTTTTATTGATTTAACTGTGTTTAAAATTAGAATTCATTTCTTAGCAATATCAACCGCTCCGGCTGTATTGCAGGAATCAATCCGGACCTTTGAACAACTGTTTGACCTTCATCTGATACCACATAAGTGGCAAACCCTGTGCCCAGCCCCGCATGATCCTGCCGGTTGATAATATACAACTCCCGTAAGAATGGATATTGCCTTCTCATAAGCTCCGATCGGTAAGGGCGATAAAAGATTACCGGTGCTTCTGTGCCGGGTCTGGTGATACCAGCCAGTTTTATTTTACTCATTAAGGCTTGTGCCGTAGTATCCCCTACTGCACTGATCCAGCCTGCACCGGCAACGCCAATTGATGCAGGATCATTTTCTACATAGCTGAATACAGCAACATTGGAATTAACAGCAAAAATTGCGGAGGAAATTTTGCCGCCGTTCAGTATCTCTTCTTTAAGATATCTGAAAATACCGGAGCGGCTATTATCAAAAATGATGGAAATTTTACCCAACGGAGAGTTGGGATTAATGTCCTTCCAATCTGAATATTTTCCGCTTAGCAGGTCAAGCACTTGCTCATAATGAAAATTAGAATCAGGATTATGTCGGTTGATCATAAACAGTACCGCATCATATCCGAGCTTCACCTGTGAAGGCGGAATATCCGTGGGGAAGTACGTTAATTCAGCGGGTTGCAATTTTCTTGAAATAATAATTTCCTGCACCTTATTACTCAGGAGATCCGTGACTGCATCAGATTCCGATTTGTAGCTAACCTGAATATTTGCCTTTGGATATAGTGCATGAAAGCTGCTGACTTCATCATTTACAAGGGGAGCAAAAGATTCATCAGCACTGATTCGGATCGAACCACTGGTAGGTGTATCAATTTCTTTAGCTACATTCTGTTGCCTGCTGTTGCAGGAAATAACGAGAAGGATGCCTG
>JBDSEA010000017.1:0-26366 GCA_039920305.1 Chitinophagales bacterium | reverse complement strand
TTTAAACTCTTCAAACCCTTCAAACCCGTCAAACCTTTTTAAAATCTTCAACTATTCAACCCCCTCCCTGATCTTTGATCCCGGCAGGTTCAGCACTTTAGTCAATTGATTTCTGTCGAACACGCTGTGCTCGAATGTCTGCGCCATTTTAATTGCATCTGTCGGACATGCTACGATGCACAGGTTGCACATCGTGCATAATTCAAGATGATACACAAATGTGTCAATCGCTTTCTTCTTTTTGCCTTCGGGGGATGTATCAAACTTCGTGATGATCTTGATCGTCCCGTTCGGGCAGGCAAGCTCGCAGGCAGTGCAACCGGTGCATGCGTGCTCATTGTTTTCATCATGAATCAGCACCACCTCTCCCCGGAATCTTTCAGGCAATACCTGCTTCACATCAGGGTATTGCTGAGTGATAATTTCTTTGTGATGGGTGAAATAATATCCGGTCTTCCTCATTCCCACCAGTAAGGATTTTACGGCATAGTAAACATCTTTTATGTAGTCAACGATGAACATTCTTAATGCTGCAGGTTTAAGGGTTTGAAGGGTTTGGAGGGTTTGAAGGGTTTGGGGCTTTGGAAAGTTTAAAACAGCTAACAAATTCACCTTAAACTTTTAGACTCTTCCAATTAATTTTTCCCTGTTTTTAAATTTTACTCCTTTAATCTTTGACTTATTCAGATAATTCATGAAGTTGCCAATTTTATTTCCAAGGTCAAGATATTCCTTTAAAAAATAATGGACCTTCTCATTCGAAATATACTCCCGATCCGGTGCGCGATAAAGTTGTGATCTGATTTCACCGCATGATCCTTTTGAATAGGAAAGGAAATTTATAAACTCAATTCTTCCGCCTCTGTCGAATCCTTCAGAGATATTATCCATCACTGAACCTGTTGCACGATTGATTTGATCGCGAAGTCCAAAATCCCTGGCAAATTTTCCTTTACAACTTTCTTCGAAAATCTCTTTCGCCAGCAACCTCGCTTGCTGCCAGATTTCCAGATCCTCAAATTTGCTGATAGTTGCCATTCATTAAACTTTTCAAACCCTCCAAACCCTTCAAACCCTCCAAACCCTCCAAACCCTTCTAACCCTTCAAATCCTAACCTAAAAGTACCATCCCATGATCACAATCAATGTCGTCAGCAAAAGATTAATCATGCTGATGGGTAAAAGATACTTCCATTCGAGATTGAGTAACTGATCAATGCGCAATCTCGGAAACGTCCAGCGAAACCACATAATAATGAAAATTAAAAAGAAAGTTTTCCCAAAGAACCATATACTCGAAGGAATGTAATCCATGATTTGATTAAATGCCTGCCATGTGCCGATATGAAACGGCATCCAGCCTCCGAAAAATAACGTGGCACCAATGGCACACACAATAAAGATGTTTACATATTCGGCAAGAAAGAACAAGGCGAACTTCATTCCGGAATACTCGGTGTGAAAACCGGCGGTGAGTTCTGATTCTGCTTCAGCCAGATCAAAAGGGGCCCGGTTTGTTTCTGCGGTGACTGCTATGATAAAAATCACGAAAGAAATAATCGCAGTTATATGACCTTTGAATATCCACCATCCATTGGCTTGTGAATGGATGATGTCACTGATTTGTAAGCTGCCGGTAAAAACCACAATGGAAAGAATTGCAAGCCCTGCGCTCAATTCATAGCTTACGATCTGTGCTCCGCTCCGCATCGCACCCAGCAGTGAGTATTTATTGTTGCTCGCCCATCCCGCCATTAAAATTCCAATCACACTCACTGATGAAATGGCAGTCACGAACAATACTCCGATATTCAAATCCCATATCTGAAAATTTTTAGCGAATGCCAGCGGGGCAAGGATGACCATGGAAACGATCATCACGATGAATGGCGCGAGGTTAAAAAGAAACTTGTCTGCGCCATCAGGCGTCATTCCTTCTTTCACTACAAGTTTCAAAGTGTCGGCGACCGTTTGAAACATTCCTTTCGGTCCCACGCGATTGGGTCCGAGACGCACCTGCATGTAAGCGGAAACTTTTCTTTCCATCATGATGAGCACCAGGCCAAGCACTGCGAATAATCCAATTACGCAAGTTCCAATGATAATAAACTCAATCAGCAATGCGGGCGTAGAGTTGAATGTTCCATTCAACCATGTGTGAATTGTGTTTGTAATTCCTTCTAAGCTAAACAAAAGGGTTTGGGATTTGAAGTTTGAAATTTGAGGTTTGAGATTTCAAGTTGCGCAAAGTGATTATCAGTTTGAAAAGGGAGTTCATTTTCTGTGCTCAAATTTTTTTCCTCTTATTTCAGATTGATTTAGATACTCAATAAAACCACCAAGCATCTTACTAATCTCTTCGGTCTTATCAAAGAGGTCAATGAATTTTTTCTCAACAATATGGTTTCTATCCAAGCACCGGTAAAGCTGAGAGCGAAGTTCACCCGCTGATCCTTTTGCTATCGAAAGAAAGTTGATGAATTCCAGTTTGCTGCTTCTCTCAAATCCCTCTGCGATATTATCCATGATGGAACCACTTGATCCATTCATTTGATCGCGCAGGTTTAAAATCTTTTGATAATGTGCCGCTGCAAATAATTTCCCAACTATTATCAGCAAGTATTCGCGCCTTCTTCCAAACTTCTAAATCTTCGAATCTTTTTATAGTAAGCATAACCTAAGTTTTTTACGCTTAGCTAATTTTCGCTTCCCGCAATTTCAAACTTCAAATCTCCAACTTCAAATTCGCTATCTATCAATGTCCGGTATTACTAAATCCAATGTTCCCATCATCGCAACGAGATCACCAATCTTACTTCCTCTCGCCATGTGATCGAGAGCGGACAGGTTAGAAAAGCCCGGCGAACGAAATTTTATTCTGTAGGGAGTTGCTCCTCCCTCACTCACAATGTACACTCCGAATTCTCCCCGCGCCGTTTCAACGCGTGAATAGAATTCTCCCTTTGGTAATTTCAAGACTGCTTTAGTCTTTGCAAGAAATTCTCCTTCAGGAATATTGTCAATAAGTTGCTCAATAATCGAAAGTGACTGTCGCATTTCGTTCATGCGGATTGCATAGCGGGCAAGACAATCAGCACCGGTATCAATTATTTCATCAAACTGCAATTGATTGTACACTTCATAGGGATATAATTTTCTGATATCGCAACTCACTCCGCTTGCACGCGCAGTGGGACCGGTGCACCCGAAAGATATTGCATCTTCTTTTGAAAGAATACCAACACCCTTCATCCGGTTTATGAAAATTACATTGCCGGTAAGCAGCTCGTCATACTCATCAATTTTTGTTTTGAAGAAGGCGATGAATTTTTTCGTTCGTTTCTGAAAATTGGGATGCAGTTCCGCCATCACACCGCCGGGCACAATG
This sequence comes from Chitinophagales bacterium, assembly GCA_039920305.1. Classification (GTDB taxonomy): domain Bacteria; phylum Bacteroidota; class Bacteroidia; order Chitinophagales; family UBA10324; genus DASRAJ01. The sequence goes on along the minus strand of JBDSEA010000017.1, from coordinate 22,978 downwards.
TAATTCATGGTGAGTCGCGCGCCGCATGTTTCTTCCATAATATCATTGATCATTTCACGCTCCCGGAAGGCATGAAAGAATGGAGTGAGCGCTCCGATGTCCATTCCCATGGCACCCCACCAAAGTTGATGCGAAGCGAGACGCGTGAGTTCATCCATGAGCACGCGAATCACCTGAGCACGTGGTGGAATTTCAATCTGCATACCTTTCTCAACACACAAAGCACAGCCGTGATTGTTAATATGAGAGGACAGATAATCCATGCGGCTGGTAACATAAATGAACTGACGGTATGAAAGGGACTCGCACATTTTTTCAATCGAGCGATGAATGTAACCGAGATGCGGTTCAACCTTCTTTATTGTTTCCCCATTCAACGTGACAACAAGATGCAACACCCCATGTGTAGAAGGATGCTGTGGCCCTATATTAATTACAAGATCGCCTTGCTCAGATACTACAGGTTCGCCTAATAAATTTGCTGTAGCCATCTGCCGACTATAGTTTGATCATGTTGACAGCATCTTCAAAATCTTTTCTCATTGGGAATTTTCCCTCCCATCCATCAGGCAATACCAGCAAGCGCAGATCGGGATGGTTTAAAAAATTTACACCGAACAACTCAAATTGTTCCCGCTCATGAAATTCTGCGGTGCGCCAGAGGTGCGACACGCTTTCAATCTGAGGATTATTTCGATCAAGCTTTGATTTTACCACGAGTGTGTGACGATGTTGGGTAGAAGTAAGATGATAAACCAACGTTAGATGTGTTTTCCAGTCTATGCATGTCAGGCAGAACAGGTAATCAAAATGAAGTTCAGAAGCTTCGCGGAGCTGATTTGCTACGGGCAACCATGACAGAGGTTCAATGCTGATGTTAAGCCATTCGCCTCCCTCCTCAAATGCGGCAGCAGGAATTAGTTCTGTAATTTTTGTTTTAAGTTCTTCGTTCGTCATCTCAAATATTTCGGATCCCGGCTTGGGGGGCTTAATGGCTAAACACCCTGAGCCTGGTTGAATTAAACCTTCGGAAATTCTTGCTTTATCTGCTCTCTCGTCAATCCGCTTTTAATTTTTTCCTGCAGCGTGATCATTGCATGAAGCAATGCTTCCGGTCTGGGAGGACAACCTGCAATATAAACATCCACCGGAATCACATGGTCAGCACCCTTCACCACAGAATAGGTGTTATAGAAGAATGGACCTCCGCTTGTGGCGCAGGCACCCATTGCAATCACATATTTCGGGTCAGCCATCTGATCATATAACCGCTTAAGCACGGGTGCCATTTTATTAACGATGGTTCCTGCAATGATGATCACATCAGCCTGTCGCGGCGTAGCGCGTGCAACTTCAAAACCAAATCTCGACCAGTCATACTTTGCTGAAGCGGTACTCATCATCTCAATCGCACAACAGCTTGTGCCGAATACAAGAGGCCATAACGAATTTGAGCGTGCCCAGTTGATCACATCATCAAGGGTGCTCAGGACGATTCCGCCACCCGCTGTTTCAACAACCTGGCCGGGAAAGGGAGCGGTTTTTTTTTCTGTATCTGTTTCCACTTTCAGCTTATGTTTTTAAAACCTCTTATATCATTAATTAATACAGGGAATTTAAACTATTTCAAACCCATTGTAAGGCCCCCTTTTTATGTGCATAAAGAAATCCCATAAAAAGAATGAAGAGGAATATCACAATTTCAAAAAACGCAGGCCAGCCAATTTGCTTTACCACTACTGCCCATGGGTATAGAAAAATCAACTCAACATCGAAGATTAAAAAAATAAGCGCGAATAAATAGTAGCCTACATTGAATTGAATCCAGCTTTGCCCGATGGTAGGAACCCCGCATTCATATGTTTGTCCCTTCTGCAGATTCCTGGTTGGTTTTAAAACTAATTTTGAAACAAGAATCCCTCCTGCGGAAAATGTCACAGCAGCAACCATCAGTACAATCAGGGAAACAGCGCCCATCCTTTTAAAATTTCTTTAAAGTAAAATTAGCGTGAAGTAATGCGCACACAAAATAGAATTGATTTTAACCATACAATTCCTCATGTATGTATTTTCTCTCATAGCCCATGCTGAGGATACGTTCTTTTGCTTCATCCACCATGTTGCGCCAGCCACACAGGTAAAAATGGGCTTCATGCCTGTCAGCGAATAATTCTTCATACACTTGGTGAACATATCCTTTCCTGCCGGTATAAAGGGGCGAATCTTCCCTTGAAAGGGTGCTGATAAAATGAAAGTCCGGAAGCTTTGATTGCAACGATTGCATTTCAGCACCATATAAAACATCCTTCAAATACCGGGTTCCGAAAATGAGGTAGATGTGTTTACCGGGTCGCGGGTGGCTAACAAGATCAAGAAGCATGGAGCGAAACGGAGCGATACCCGTCCCCGTGCATATGAAGCAGAGATCGCGATCAATTTCATCGGGGAAAGTAAAAACACCTATGGGGCCTTTAAATAATATTTCAGACCCTGGCTTTATTTCATTCCATAAATAAGCAGTGCCCGTGCCGCCGGGGGCATGCACAATCACCAGCTCAAATTTGTTTGTTCCATCAGGGGCCGAAGCAATGGAATAGCTCCTCCACCGCTTATTTTTCTTTTCATGAATTGGCAGGTCGAACGTTACAAATTGTCCTGGCCTGAATTGCAAAATTTCCAGTTCCGGAACACTGAAAAAAAATCGCTTCGTATTTTCTGTTTCATCAATTATGTGCAGAACAACTGCCCTATTCCATTTATCCAATGCCATTGGTTATGCTTTTCATTAACAGAACACCTCACCTGTGAAAAAAGTTACCACCACCATTGGATGCCGGATGAACTCCTGTTTTCTCAATCGTTAACTGCTCAATCGCTTCTGTTCTATAATCATTTGATCAGCGGTTTTAAAAAAACCTCAATCTTTATCCGGGCGGACAAACTTCCCTGTCAGCCTTACATGATGGATTGATTTAGTCAACCAAATCTCACTGATGGTCATAAGTATGCCGAATACCACTGTCAGAAAGGAATAAACTATCATCAGCTTGTATTCACCGGCATTCATAAGCTGAACACTTTCAAAAGAAAAGGCAGAGAGCGTGGTAAAGCCGCCGCAAAATCCCGTTGTAAGAAACATTCGCCATTCAGGAGGAAGCAGACCTTCTTTTTCACTCAGCGCATAAAATACTCCGATGAGCAGACAGCCAAGTAAATTGATACTGAATGTGCCGGCAGGAAAAGCAACCGGATAAAATCTGGAAATGAGGGAATGGAAAAGGAAGCGGGTGATCGTGCCTGCAAAACCACCGATACCTATGATTAAACTAACCCGGATCATTTTAAGCGGCGCCCGTCCTTAAGTGTGAAAAATTCCCCTTCAAGATCATCCTTGATAGTCGCTTTTACCAGTGCACCATTTTTTAATACCGGAACCACATCGGTGAGATCAGGGCGTAAACAATATTTGACATCATTCACCACACCAAGGTGTGCAAGCCGCCTGTAATGAGAAGATTGCTTGACAAAGTGCATGATGTTACGCCTGGAGTTCACGTACAGTTTTTCAGCGGCAAAAGAAGAATCGGAATCAACCAGGAAATGTTCCTTGGTGTGATGAATAATGGCGCCTGCAAAAATGGTGTCTTCGAGGTTGAACTTATCACGCCAGCCTGAACAGAGGAGCAGCGTATCCCTCCCCTCACTTACAATCCATTTTGTCAGCGCAGAGAAATTCAGGAATCCGCCAATCACAACCTGATGAGCATGCTGGGCCAGTTTAATGGCCCGGGTTCCATTCGTTGTGGTAAGAACAAGCGTTTTTCCTTTTACCACCCCATTCATAAATTCAAACGGTGAATTTCCAAAATCAAACCCTTCAACTTTTCTTCCGTTGCGCTCACCGGCGAGAATAAAATTTTCTCTGTCCTTGAAGCTCAGGCATTCTTCAATGGTTTCAACCGGAATCACCTGCGTTGCACCCTGATCAATCGCTACACACATGGTGGTGGTAGCGCGCAACACATCAATTACTACAACCACCTTATCATCTATGGGATAGAGAGGAAGAAGACCTGGTGAAAGACAAACTTCAAGAATGGCTTTGTCTGGCAAGTGAGCTGATTTTAATTACCTTATGTAATATGATTGAATTTTAGAATTTTTCAGGCATGTAAAAGGTATGTGCTAAGCCGAAATTCTTTTTTCTTCAGAGGATTTCCGTTTTTTCCGGATTCTTAAAATAGGAAGCCGCCGCTTTATAAACACTCAAATGTATAAGTGTTCTAGAATCATCTTTGGTAAAAAGGCATTTTGACCACTTTCGCCTGAAGTTTTTTATCGCGAATACCAATACTTATTAAAGAACCTTCTTTTGAATTCTCTATTGTAACATATCCCATTCCGATGGCTTTTTGTAATGAAGGTGATTGGGTTCCGCTCGTAACAACTCCTGTTTTTTTCCCGGCAGCATCAAATATCTCATGAGCATGTCTTGCAATTCCTTTATCAATCATTTCAAAACCAACCAATTTTCTTGTTACACCTTTCGCTTTTTGTTCTTCCAGAATTTTTCTTGCTGTAAAATCTTTTGTGAACTTAGTGATCCATCCGAGTCCTGCTTCAAGCGGAGATGTGGAATCATCTATATCATTTCCGTAAAGGCAATATCCCATCTCCAGCCGCAAGGTGTCTCTTGCGCCTAGACCGATGGGTTGAATATTGAATTCTTTGCCGGCATCAAAAATTTGTCTCCATAAATCAGCGGCGGCTATGTTTTCAAAATAAATTTCAAAGCCACCGGCACCGGTATAACCGGTATTGGACATCAAAACATTTTTTACGCCGCCAAAAACTCCCCGTGCAAACTTGTAATAGGGCACCTGCGAAAGATCCGTCAGAGTAAGCTTCTGTAAAACCTGTAAAGCCTGTGGTCCCTGAACGGCAAGCAACCCTGCCTGATCACTTATATTTTTCATTTCTGCATTAAAAGTGTTGTGTTCCGATATCCAGTTCCAGTCCTTCTCGATATTGGAAGCGTTCACCACAATCATATAGGAATTCTCCTGAAGATGGTACACAAGCAAGTCATCAATAATACCACCGCTTTCATTCGTCATGCAGGAATACTGCACGTCGCCAATGGCAAGTCTTGATGCGTCGTTGGTAGTTACTTTTTGAACAAGGTCAAGGGCTTGTGACCCTTTCAAAACAAATTCACCCATGTGTGATACATCGAACACACCCACTCTTTCCCGCACCGCCAGATGCTCTGCATTGATGCCCGAATAGGAGATCGGCATATTGTATCCTGCGAACTCAGCCATCTTTGCGCCGAGATTAATATGAACATCAGTTAATGGAGTGATTTTCATTTAGAATAGCATTTCAATGGCACAAAGATAATTTTGTAGCAACATGGAGTTTACGGTCCGGCCTGTAAAGAAATTCTGTGGTAACAGAAGAATAAAGCTTCAGCTCAAACCTATTCAAGCGATTCTGATTCACTGATATGAATATAAGACAAAGAGATGACTGCATACCATTTTAATGATCTGCTGCTTAGCTTTCCATCATGAATTCAGGGAGCAGGAATTTTCTCATTGCGCTATTGATTTTTGCAACCGGAACATCTTTATTTTTTCCGTTCCTGGGGTCAGTACATTTATTTGACTGGGACGAAATCAATTTCGCGGAATCAGCCCGTGAGATGCTGGTAACCGGAAATTATGCCCGGGTACAAATAGATTATCAGCCGTTTTGGGAAAAGCCACCTTTATTTTTCTGGTTGCAGGCTGCAAGTATGCACCTTTTTGGAGTCAATGAATTTGCAGCGCGGTTTCCTAATGCAGTCTTTGGCATCATCACACTTCTCACATTTTTTTTCGCGGGGAGAAAATTATTTGATACCCGATTTGGCATTTTCTGGGTATTGTGCATGTTGGGCTCAATTCTTCCATTTCTTTATTTCAAATCGGGAATTATTGATCCTGTTTTTAACTACTTCATTTTTGCCGGATTCTATTTTTTGATTCTGCTAACAGGAAAAAATGGTGATCAGTCCAGGCCTTTCACCCCGGCATTAGCGTATCCCCTCCTTTCAGGAATGTTTATCGGCCTTGCAACACTTACAAAAGGACCTGTGGCACTGCTTATTCTAATGATTACCTGGATTGTGTACTGGATGAGCTTCCGGTTAAGAAAAATCATTTCACTGAAGCACCTTCTTTTTTTTGGGATAAGCTATATGCTGACAACAGGTATATGGTTTTTGATTGTTATAACTGATAATGGTATTGAATTCTTCCGTCAGTTCATCGCGTACCATATTGATTTACTTACACATCCGGTAGCAGGTCACAGAGGTCCGCTCTATTATCATTTTGTGATTGTTTTACTGGGATGTTTTCCGATGTCAGTGGTTGCATTACCGGCGATTATAAAAGGTTACAGAGAAAAAACACTATTCGATTTCAAAAGATGGATGCTGATTTTATTTTGGGTAGTGCTGATTTTATTTACGATCGTGAAAACGAAAATTGTTCATTATTCATCCCTTGCATATTTCCCGCTTTCATTTCTGGCTGCATATGCCCTTCATCAGGGTTTTGCTGCGCGCGCCATTCCAGGATGGGTACTTTTCATTTTAACAGCTATGTCAGCTTTTTTTTCGCTCCTGCTTTTCGCTGCGCCATTGATAGGAGAGCATAAAGAGATTTTGTTTCCGTATTTAAAAGATCAGTTTGCGATAGATTGCCTGCTAACAGATGTCCTGTGGAAGGGTTGGGAAAAGTACATCGGGATTTTGTATTTCCTTCTGATGATCACGGCTGTAATTTGTTTGTACAGGAAGTATTTCCAGACAGGAATCACGCTCCTTTTTGCTGCTACCGCATTTTGCCTGCTGATTTATTTTAAAGCAGTTGTTCCAAAAATTGAATCGTATTCACAAGGTCCGGCGATACATTTTTATCAAAGCCTGCGCGGCAAGCATGTATATGTGGCCACTTTCGGATTTAAAAGCTACGCTCAATATTTTTATTTCCGCAAGCCTCCGGGCGCTGATTCCCGCAGCTCTTCGCAGGAATGGTTGTTGAAAGGGAATATCGATAGACCTGCTTACTTTATAGTAAAAACAACTTCGATGAAAGAGATGGAGCAGTTTACTGAGGTCAGGCTTATTGGAAGAGGAGGGGGATTTGCATTTTACCTGCGAAATCCTGTTGAATAATTCGTAAAACCAGGAGCGCTTCGGGATCATATCCATTAATTAAAAGCGCTGCACTTTCTGTTTCCAAACCAAAGCCCCGCAATACGCAATCACTATCTTCGCCGCTGAAATTTTCCATACTACTTGCATCCACTGGTAAAAAAGCTGGCGCAGCAAACCGCGATTTATGGCGTCAGCAGTATACTAGCCCGCTTTCTCAGCTATGCGCTTGTACCCATTCAAACACGGGTTTTTCATCCTGAAGAATTTGGTGTGGTCACACAGTTCTTTGCTTATGCCGGATTCCTGAATATTCTTTTTACCTACGGAATGGAAACAGCATTTTTTCGCTTCGTAACCCTAAAAGAAGACAAGAAGCAGGTGTATGATACCGGGATGGCTTCAATGCTATTTACATCACTATTGTTTTCTGCTGTACTCATAGTTTTCAGAAATCCTGTGGCAGATTTAATGCAGTTCAATGGGCATACAGAGTATGTAATTATTCTTGCACTTATCATGGGCCTCGATGCCCTTGTGACCATTCCATTTGCTTATCTGCGGCAGGAAAACCGTCCAGTCCGGTTTGCAACCTTTAAAATAATCAACATCGGGTTCAATGTCGGCTTCAATATTTTTTTCCTCATTATTTGCCCGTGGATATTGAAGTCTCTTCAGCTCAGTTCGCTGCATGATTTTATCAGGCTCATTTACAAGCCATCTCTTGGGGTTGTATATATTTTTATTGCAGGCCTTATTTCAAGCATTGTTACCATCCTGATCATGTGGCGTTATTTCCTGATCATGCAATTGCGTATCAGTTTGGCTTTATGGAAGGAAATGGTGCGATATGCATGGCCACTTATTATAGTGGGGCTTGCAGGAATGGGAAATGAACTGCTAAGCAGGATTCTATTAACGCGAAGATGGAATGGAAGCTATGATGAAGCCATCCATGCCCTCGGTGTTTTTGGCGCCTGCTATAAAATGAGCTTGCTGATGACACTTTTTGTGCAGGCATACCGCATGGCCGCTGAGCCATTCTTCTTTGGCGAATCCGGAAAGCTGAATCCGCAGCAGACCTATGCCCGCACAATGAATTTCTTTGTCATCTTCTGCTGTTTTATTTTCCTGCTTGTGGGTCTGAATATTGATTTGTTCAAAGTAATATTTATGGGGAAGGAATATTATGAGGGTGTAGGGGTGGTACCCATCCTGCTTATTGCCAATTTATTTCTGGGAGTGTATTACAACCTTACCATCTGGTACAAGCTCACTGATAAAAACTTCGCAGGATCCATCATTGCACTGGGTGGAGTGGTCATCACCCTTGCATTGAACTGGATCTGGATACCTGTATATGGATATTACGGATCAGCATGGGTCACTCTAATCTGTTATGGCTCCATGATGATTGTTTCATACTTACTCGGACGAAAATATTACCCTGTACCCTATGATGTTAAGCGCTTCATTCTTTACCTTTTCATTGCTATCGCATTTTTCTTTCTTCATTCATTAATCTCTTCAGCTCTGTCAACCGGACTGTGGCTTGTAAAATATTTAATGACAGTAATTTTTCTTTTATCCTACCTGGGGATGGTATATGCTGTTGAGAAAGGCAATATGATCTTTATGAAAAAGACAGGCTAAACTCTGCACTGTAATAGAGGGAAAGGAAGGGATTTGTTCTGCATCGTAATTTTGGTATATAAATTTCTCTATGATTAACTTTAAGAAAACACAGTTGAGCAATGGCCTGAAGGTGATAGTCCATGAAGATCATTCAACGCCCCTTGCAGCAGTAAATATTCTTTACAATGTGGGTTCACGCGATGAGGCGCCTGATCAAACCGGCTTCGCTCATTTATTTGAGCACCTGATGTTTGGCGGATCGAAAAACATCAGAGTGTTTGATGAGCCGTTACAAAAAGCAGGTGGTGAAAACAATGCGTTTACCTCTAATGACATTACAAATTATTACGAAACCCTTCCCACACCGAATATTGAAACGGCCTTCTGGCTTGAATCCGACCGGATGAATGAACTGGACTTCAGCGAGCATTCTCTCGATGTGCAGCGCAAGGTTGTAAGCGAGGAATTTAAAGAGCATTACATCAACCAGCCTTATGGTGATGTGTGGCACAAGCTGCGTGCGCTTGCATATACCAGGCATCCATATCAGTGGCCCACCATCGGAAAAAATCTGGCTCACATTGAAAATGCGCAGCTGGAGGATGTAAAAAATTTCTTCTTCAGATATTATCGGCCGAATAATGCAATTCTTGTGGTGGCGGGAAATGTAAATCCTGATGATATTTTTTTTATGGCAGAAGAATGGTTTGGAGCAATATCAACCGGGGATATTCCGGAAAAAAATATCCCGGCTGAGCCGCCGCAGCAGGAAGCAAGATCAATCACTGTAGAGGCTGACGTGCCTCTTGATGCCATTTATAAAGCTTACCACATGCCGGCAAGGCTACAGGAAGGGTATTACGCTGCCGATATGATTTCAGATATTTTGTCAGGAGGGAAATCAGGGCGCCTGTATCAGGCATTGGTGAAAGAGCAAAAGCTTTTTTCAGAAATCAATTGCTATCAGACCGGCTCCATCGATCCGGGGTTGATTGTGGTGGAGGGTAAACTGGTAAAAGGGGTGGAAATGAATGCCGCGGAGCAATCGATCATGAGTGAGCTTAAAAAAATAGGTTCTGATACAATCAATGACACTGAACTGGCAAAGGTTAAGAACAGGGTTGAATCTCAGATGGTATTTTCTGAAACAGAGCTTCTCCATAAATCCATGAATCTTGCCTATGCTGAGCTCCTGGGTGATGCCAGCCTGGTTAATGAAGAAATCAAAAATTATCTCGCCATCACAGCAGAAGACATCGGTGTTCAGTCATCAAAAATATTTCGTGCGGCGAATTGCTCAACGCTCTATTACTTTTCAAAAAGCTAACGATTCACAGCAAAAGCACCCTACTTTAAATATTGATTTAAAAACTTCATCACTTCGTCAAAATGTGCAGTTACCATACGCACATCATGACCGTAGCCCTTGGAAATAATGAGTGTTGAAGGAATACCCTCAGCCCTGAGCTTCTTATCGAAGTCAATGCTGTTCTGCAACGGAACTGTATGATCCTGATCTCCGTGAAGAATGAGAAAGGGAGGATCAGATTTATCCAGATAGAATTCGGGCGCCATGTCCTTGATTTTCGCTTTGAATTCTGGTGTACCAGCAGCCACGCCAAGCAAATTTTCCAGGTGTGTCGTGCGCGACTTGCCAAATCCAACCTTCATCATGTTCTCATAGCTGAACGAGCCAAAGCAATCTATTACAGCCTGCACGCAACTGGAGTAATTCAGGTTACCACCTACCGTGCCTTCCAAATCTTTTTCATTGCAGCGAACCCCAACCTGGCATGCAAGTGATCCACCGGCCGAAGTGCCAAGTACACCAATATGATCTGCATCAAGATGATACTTCTCTGCATTTGCGCGCAAAAACCGGATGGCGCCTTTCACATCCTGAATTTGTGCGGGATAATGCGCGCCGGGAGCCAGGCGATAATTAACCGAGGCAACCGCAATCCCCTTCTGTGCAAACATATATGCATACTTATGCGCATTTGCTTTATCACCGCCAGTAAAAGCACCTCCATGCAACCATATCAGAACCGGCACTTTCGAAACCTCCTGTGGCAGGTATAAATCAAGCTGCAACGGCTGAGCATCAATATTTGCATACTCAATATTGCTGATGATCTGATAATGATAATCAGGTGGCTGAATGGTTAAATGTGCAGGATAAAGCGGGGTAAAAGCGCTTAGCACCATGGATAATATTAACAGATGCATTGATTAATTTTTAATGGAGATTCTGTTTGCTCATAAAACTGCGCCAAAGTTTATTCATTATTTTCGCAGTACTTATCTTTTCAATACTTTTTGCATGAAAAAACTTTTCCCTTTTTTTATTTTATTGCTGCTTCATCCGGAAATTAAAGCGCAGAATTTACCCCACTGGCTTACACAGGAAGAAAAGCAAGCACTTCCCGGATATCTGTTGAATCAGAATAATTTCCTGAGAGGTACCGAGCCACCCTCATTTGCACCCCGCACGATGGCAGAATGGGAAGAAATCTCGGGTTTGCTTATCACCTGGACTTCTTACACCGGCATTCTGCGCCAAATAGTTGACTATGCGCAGGAAGAATGCACGGTGTATATTGTATGTACTGATTCCAATGCTGTAAAATCAAACCTCACAAGCAATGGTGTTCCAATTTTCAATATTAAATTTCTGGAGCAGGATTTTAATTCTATCTGGTCAAGAGATTATGGCCAGTGGAGCATATATAAGGATGATGTGAATGAGCTTTCATTAGCTGACTGGATATATAACCGCCCCAGACCAAAGGATGATGTAATTCCCGGTGCGCTTGCTACTTTCACAGGTATTCCAATCTATGAAATGACTGCATCACCTGATGACCTCGTGCATACCGGCGGAAATTTTATGGTTGACGGTCATGGTACCGGATTCTCTTCGAATCTCATACTTGAGGAAAATGGCTTGTTTAATGATTTCGGCGCCACGGTTAAAACAGAAGCAGATATTGATACAATCATGAAAAAATACCTCGGACTTAACAGGTATATCCTCATGGAAACATTGCCTTATGATGTGATTCACCATATTGACATGCACATGAAATTACTGGATGAGGAAACACTTTTGTGGGGCGAATTTCCCTTGGGAATATCGGATGGTCCGCAAATTGAAGAAAACCTTCAATACGTACAGGACAACTTTTTGAATTGCTATAACCGGCCTTATAAAATTGTCAGGATTCCCATGGCGCCTTCAACCAGTGGAAAATATGCACCGCAGGCTGACTACCGAACATATGCCAATTCGGTATTCATCAATAAAACCGTGCTTGTTCCAACGTATCGCGAAGAATTTGATACTACCGCCTTACGGATATATAAGGAAAATCTTCCGGGTTATAACGTTATCGGGATTGATTGTGATGACAATGGAGGAAATATCATTTCTGCCCTGGGTGCATTGCACTGCATTACCAAGGAAATTGGTCACAGTGACCCTATCCGGATTGATCATGCCACTCTTCAGGATACGGTTGCGTTTTCAGGTCCCTTTGAAGTTGTGGCTAAGATTCAAACACCTTCCGGAGTACTTGCAGCCACCCTGTACTGGACTGTTGATACAACCGCAGGCTTTTCCTCTGTTACCATGACTCCGATGGGGAATGATTCATTCTTTGCAGAAATTCCGGTTCAGCCCAGCGTCGCACTTGTGTACTATTACATCCATGCTGAATCAAACAGCGGCAGATCAGCAAGCAAGCCACTTACGGCGCCGAAAGGATGGATGAGATTTGGCATCAGTAATTTTTCCGGTCTTCATGAACAGACTGCTTCATTGGTGGTATATGAGCCCTACCCCAATCCTTCATCAAACAGCGTGAACTTTGGCTTTGAGCTGCCCGGGGCTATGCATTGCAGGTTATATGTAACGGATGTTGCAGGAAAAATTCTTTTTACTGTGGAAGATCAGCAATTACAATCAGGCCCTCATAAATACCCGATCGCTTCAGGAAATTTCAGCAATGGTATTTACCTCCTCAACTTAGAAACGGAAGATCAATTGTGGCAAAAGAAATTGGTGGTGGCTCATTAATTTCTCACCGTATTATAAGAAGTTGTTTGGAATTCTTTCCGGGATTAGTTATCCCCTCGACAAGCTCAGGGTAACCTCTGTGCAAGCCAGGTAAAGCCTGTCGAAACCTTAAATTTTCAAGTTGCTGTTAATTTCCAAACAGCTTCTGAGATTTAATGAGGCTTCATCTGGAGATCATCACCTTGAGGTTATTTTGATTTCCATCCGCATTAATCCTCAACAGATACATACCCGAAGTTAGCAGACCGGCCGCACCGTGAATGCGCCAAACATTATTCTGCCTCGTGATTTCTAAAGCAACCGGTAACTGCTTCCCGCTCAGGTCGAACAGCATGGCCTGGGGTGGCAAGTCACTTTTTACCAACGTTACAAAATGGTTAGATGCGGGATTTGGGATAACAGGATATTCCGTTTCAATCCCCTTTGGAACCAAGCTGCTGTTCCCGGTAGCGATCAGGCTGCTGTCAATGATAAAATATTCATCCCCTGACTTATAGGGAAGGTAGTTAAAATAAAAAAGCATCATTTCATCCGCTGTACTCTCACCCCGTGAAACCGTGATAGGCGGGTCATTGGGATTATCAGGATTGTTGACTGTATTATCGTAGGTCCCAAACACATGGATCACTGAGCCGGCAGGAATCTTCAGTAGCATTTGATTCACGTACTGGTATTGCCAGTGAAAATCATAATCACAACTGATCAGATGAACGGTATCAAGATCAGGCGTGAGTGCATAGGCTGTTACCTGCTTGCACAGCAGGTGGGCATGAGGAGCCACATCGTAAATTGAAATATCCTGCATAACAGGGAAGACTTCTTCAAAAGTCTCTACCGTATTTGCATAAATTTTTAAAGGTGGCTCTGTAAGATAAAACTCCCATACCGCATCATTCTGTAGTATGCGCAAGCTATCATTATCAGCAAAGAAAATATTAATGGTAGACTGATCGGAGTAAATCGAATCTGTAGGAGCATAGTGAAGACCGATCACGATATCGCAATTTTTCCACAGCATTCTGCCGATGCCGGCAGGGAAAAAACTTTGATTCAAACCGGGCGGAGCCCAGCCACCCACATCTTCTGCCACCGGAAAAATAGGGCCTGTTCCCTGTGCCTTGATTCCGTATTCAGCAGTCGTGTCATCCATGGCTGCTGCTGTTCCCGTGGTATCTACATAAAAAATTCCGTGATGAACTGCTTTTGCATTTCCCGGAATAAACTCAATTCCCTTGATAGCCCTGTCTTCAGTAAGATTGGTATGCAGCACAAAAAAGTAATATTCATCCAGGCCATTTCCGGCAGTAACGTGAGGCTGCATCATGGGCATAACTATATCCGGGGTTCCCAGAAGTGAGCCTACAGGAAACACAGGCTGGGGAGGAGCAAGTGTGGAATCACCCTGGGGAGCTCCGGCATCCACCCAATCATTTATCTGATCAATTTGTGACTGGCTCAGGATTAATTCATTCTTAAAATGCCGGTATTCCGGATTCGGCGGCCATGGAGGCATGATGCTGGAATTTACTGCACTTTGAATGCTGTATGCCTGAGATGCCGCATCCTCATAGGTAAGCAGTGGAAAGGGACCGATATTTCCGGGCCTGTGGCAGGTGGTGCAATGATCATATAGTATCAGTGCGATATTTTCGCTAAAAGTGGGGGATTGTGCAGATGCATTTGGCAGGGTAAAGGCTATAAAAAGAAGGAAGGGTAAAAAATTTTTCATGCCCGCCAAATTTAGAAATATTAAACGGATTCTTTGTTATTACCATATGGTGCCCCGTGTTGTATAAATAATTCAACATTCAGACCCCTGATTAAGCCGCCCCCTGTTTTCATATTTTTACCTGATGAAAACGATTGACAGAACGATAGGTCCACCTCTGCGCGGAATAGATAAGATCACTTTAACAAGCGTGGAGCAGGTACAGTTGAGCAATGGTTTGCCGGTTTGGATTATCAATGCCGGCACCCAGGAAGTGAGCAAGATCGAAATGATTTTTGATGCAGGAAGATGGCAGGAGCCGCAGCGGGCTGTTGCAGCCACCGTGAGCAAAATGCTTGCAGACGGAACCAGGACAAAATCCTCCCAGGAGATTTCCGAGGCCATAGAATTTTATGGGGCATCCTTTCATTCCGATGCGGCGGTAGATTATTCAATCGTTTCGCTGTTCACACTTAACAAGCATCTCCCTTCACTTCTTCCCCTTTTTCACGAGGTAATTACCGAAGCATCCTTTCCTGAAAAGGAGCTGGAGACTTACAAACAAAACAGCAAGCAGCGGTTGATGGTGAATCTGCAAAAGGTGGATTTCCTTTCTCACAAAGAATTCAATGAGCGGCTATATGGTAAACATCATCCGAATGGATACACTACTGCTGCCGGTGATTATGATTTGCTCACTTTGGATGCCCTCAGGAAATTTCATCAGACAACCTACCGTCCTGATCACTGTAAGATCATTCTTGCAGGAAAGATTTCTGATGACACCCTGAAGCTGCTGGATGAATTTTTCGGGAAAGAAATTCCCGCTCACTCAAATGGCACGGAGGTGAGTCATTTTCCGGTAACAGAAGCACAGCGAACATTTTATGTTGAGAAGAAAGATTCAGTGCAATCCGCCATTCGAATCGGGAAGTTCATAGTGAATAAGCTGCATCCTGATTTCACAAAGCTGCGCGTGCTCAATACCATTCTCGGTGGTTATTTCGGAAGCCGGCTGATGCAGAACCTGAGGGAAGATAAGGGATTTTGCTATGGTGTTCATTCGGGCATTGCCTCTTATTTGCATGATGCCAGTTTCTTTATAAGCACTGAAGCAGGAAAAGAGGTAGCAGATGCTGCGGTGCAGGAAATTTTTCGGGAAGTAGATCGTTTACGCACAGAGCCTGTGGGCGCGGATGAATTACAACTTGTAAAGAACTACCTGTTAGGGGTGATACTTGCCGATGCGGATGGTCCATTCAATGTGGCAGAAATTATTCGCGGACTCATTGTATATGGAATGGATGTTTCACATTTCTACAGGAATATTGAACAGATCAAGAGTGTAACTTCAGAAGAGCTTATGAATCTT
This sequence comes from Chitinophagales bacterium, assembly GCA_039920305.1. GTDB lineage: Bacteria > Bacteroidota > Bacteroidia > Chitinophagales > UBA10324 > DASRAJ01. The sequence goes on along the minus strand of JBDSEA010000017.1, from coordinate 6,978 downwards.
GCGATTCAGTATCTCGATCCTGCTTCAATGATTGAAGTGGTAGCCGGCTGATATTTTTTAAGAAGAGGACATGAAAACAGCACTGTTAAATACCTTTTTATTTTTCAGCCTCGTGATTACCATACACGGCAACGCGCAGGTAGTTGCTGCTCCTGACCTTAATTGTGTTTCAGTGGATAATTCCGGAAATAATATTTTGCAATGGTCACTCCCGGTAGTTACCTGCGGGCCCTTTACTGCATTTAATATCTATAGGAGCTTTAGCCCCAGCGGGCCCTACAGCATTGCATATACCGTCACTAATCCTGTCCAAACCTCCTATACCGACCCGGTAGGCAATGGTGGCACTACAACCTATTATTATTACATGGTGAGTGATTATAACTGTCCGGGCTTCACATTTGCATTTTCTGATACGCTCGATAATCTTGATCCGGTTCCACCGGAAATTAATTATGTTACCGTAACGGATGGTCTGGCAGAAATTAACTGGCAGCCCGGTGATTCTCCGGAATCGTTTGGCTATATTGTTTACCGGGTGATCAATGGCAATTACATCCCCATTGATACTGTTTATGGCAAGTTCAACAATGATTACATTGACGTCAATTCGACCCCCGGCACGGATTCAATGAGCTACACACTTGCCACCATTGACAGTTGCATCAATACCGGCTCCATCAATGAATCTCCGCAGCATACCATCTACCTTTTTGATTCAATAGCCCGCTGTGAGCAGCAAATAACCCTGGGCTGGTACTTCTATGATCGCTGGCAGAAAGGGATCCAGAAATATGACATCGAGATGTCAACCAATGGAGCGCCGTATGTAATTCTGCAATCAGTACCCGGCAGTGTTCTAAGCTATACTGTGGATGGATTTAATGATCGTGATTCGATCTGCTTCCGGATTGTTGCAACAGAAAATATTACAGGATTTGTTTCAGTGTCCAACGAGCTTTGCCACATCATTAATGTGGTGCAGCCGGTAGCTGATTTTTATATCAGGAATGTAACGGTAACAGCTCCCGGAAAAGTGCTCGTAAAGTATTCGATGGATTCACTTTCCGATGTTTCCAGTCTCAAAATTGAAAGAGGGTCAGATAAAACAAGTTTCACCCAGCTGGCAAATATTTCACCCCCATTTATTTTTTCTGCCATCAGCCAGTACACAGATGCAACTGCTCTCACGGATGAGAAAAGTTATTATTACCGGCTCATCGCCACTGACAGCTGTGGCACTTTTGATACTTCCACAATTGGAAAAAGCATTTTGTTAAAGGGCTATGCCTTTACCGATCTTACTTTTTTTATTACCTGGGATGAATCGTATTTTGACTCTGCTGAAGTACTGGAATATGATGTTTACCGTAAGGATGAGGTGGCGTACAATCTCATAAATGCCTTCTTGCCAGCCACTTCCTCCTACGAGGAAAAAAATGTACCGGTAGACACACCGTGCTATTATGTGGAAGCCATTGACTCGATGAAATTCTCCAATGGAATCCGCGACACGATCCACAGCCGCAGCAATATTGTGTGCCTGAACCAGCCATCGGAGGTTTACATACCCAATGCTTTTGCTCCGCTTGGAAAAAACAGCTCATTCAGGCCACTGCTCAACCTGCAGGGTTTGAAATCTTATTCCTTTTCCGTTTATAACCGGTGGGGCGAGCAATTATTTTTCTCTGAAAATGCTTCCGATTCGTGGGATGGAAAATATAAGGGCGTGTATGTTCAGCAGGGTGCTTATGCATACATCGTGGATGTGGTGGATAGCAATGGAAAAGCTATCCATAAACAGGGAATGGTGATGGTGGTAAGATGAAAACCTAACAAACCAGCCGAATGCCGGCAGGAAAAAATCTTTAAAAACGCCGGGAAATCTTTAAATGCCGACAGCTATCCATCCATGAAATGTTGTTCGTTAGAAACAGCAGGTACCGGATTCAATAAATCTCCAGCTTCAATATCACTGCCTCTCCCTGTGGTTCCTGCAGCTTCAGAATATAAAATCCCGCCGGAAAATTCTCAAGGCTGAACTGCTCCCCCGCTTTAACTGAAAATTGACTCATGGTTTTTCCTGCAGCAGTCAATAAAGTTGCACTAACCGGATATTCCGCAAAAGCACCTTTGAGTGTTACCGACTGATGCGCCGGATTCGGGAATAATGAAAGCTCAGTATTAACAATTTCCTTAATTCCAGTAAGCAAACTAATCTGCTCAATGTAGGTGCTGTCGCATCCTTCCGTACTGGTAACAGACACCAGCACCCAGTACATTCCGGGGTATGAATAGCTGTGAAAAGGATTTACACCGGTAGTATCAAGGGGAGATCCGTCTCCAAAATTCCAGCTGATGGATTGAACGCTGATCCCTGCTGCCAGTGTAAAGCTTACACCGAGCCCTGAATTTGTATAGGTGAAATCCGTTGCCGGCTTTGGTTTAACTACGATGCTTTGTGAATCAGCGACACTGCACGCGGAAAGCCTGATTTCAAAATTTCCTCCTGCTGCAAAATAAAATGCTGCATCCACACCATCCGAAAACTCACTACCGTTTTCGCTCCATGAAAATTGCTGGGAGCTTAATGAAGTATTGGTGAAGAAAACATTTTCGTCTTCGCATAGGGAATCACTGCTTGAAATAAAACTCACCTGAGGCGGGCAGGGTATGTTACCATTAGAATCGAGCTTTACGAGGTAAGCATCAAACTCGTCTATCCCAAAACCTTCTGTTTCTCCGGCAAGCAGAATATTATCCTCTGCATCTACGGCAACAGCCAGCCCTGATTCATTCTGGCTACCTCCGAAGTGCCTTGTCCAGATCGTATCACCACTGGCATCCAGTTTTTCAAGCAGCATCTCGCTTCCTTTTTGCAAGGTTGCGGTTATCCCGGCTATTAAAAAACCACTATTCTTCAGGCTTTGAATCTTATAACCAAAATCACCGGTGCTTGTCCTGGGAAACTTAAGCTGTGCATTCTCACCGCTGGCATCGGTTTTAATCAATACCAGGTGGGCTGAATCAGCAGCACCCAGTGATCCGAGTATCCATAGATTTCCATTGCTGTCTTCGGTAAGATCATAACCGTAATCGTCCAGTGAGCTTCCATAATTATGCGACCACTGAAGCAGGAAATTACTGTCAGTCTTTACTACATAAATATCATAGCCCGGAGTACCTCCGTTGGTATAGCCTGCAAGGGCATACCCTCCATCAGCAGTCTGAATGATCGCATTTGCCCAGTCATATCCCGTATTTGCCAGTATTGCCTCACTTATTTTAATGCCCGATGAATTGGTTTTCACCAGGTAGAAATCATAGCTGGTATAGGTGCTGTATGCCGCACCTGCCAGGATATTCCGCTGGTGGTTATCTGTGAGCGCATCCGTGCAATAAAGATAACCGGGAGTGCCGTAAAAGCTCTCCCAGACCTGGGTTCCATTCACATCATATTGTATTGCGTAGTATTCAGTAGAAATACTTGGAGTATCAGTAACATTGAATCCCGCTGCGAGGTAGCCCTGGTCATTTTCAACTACAGAATTTACTACATCGTTGTAAGGGTATTCACCAAAATGCCTCGTCCAGGCCGTGTCACCATTACCGTTCATTTTTACAACGTAGCCATCAGAATTTGTACTATCCCCAAAGCCGAAGCTGCGGGTGGCGCCGCCTGCTATAATCCCACCATCGCTTGTTGAAATCACAGCGCGAAACCAGTCCGGCAATGCCCCTCCATAAACTTTCTCAAATCCTGGCTGCGCATTCAGAAATACCGTATTAGCCAATAGAAAACTCATTAACGTAAAAGTCCGTTTCATCATTGGTTTAAAAGTATGAATAGATTTTTTATAGCATGAATATCAAGGGAGTGTTTCTGCTAATTTTGATGAAAATTTTTTTCATGGAATTCAGGATGGAAAAAGATACGCTCGGGAAAGTGAATGTTCCGATTGACAGATACTGGGGGGCGCAGACGCAGCGCTCTATTGATAATTTTAAAATTGCTGAAGACATTAACCGGATGCCCCGTGAAATTATCCATGCTTTTGCTATCCTTAAAAAGGCGGCGGCACTTACGAATGCTGAACTGGGGTTGCTTGATAAAGAAAAATGTGAATTGATCTCGCAGGTTTGTGATGAAATAGCTGAGGGCAGGCTTGATGAGGAGTTTCCGCTGGTGGTTTGGCAAACGGGGAGCGGAACTCAAAGCAACATGAATCTTAATGAGGTGATCGCCAACCGGGCACATGTTATCAATAGAGGAAGGTTAACGGATGAAAAAAAACTGCTGTCGCCTAATGACGATGTAAATAAGTCACAGTCATCGAACGACACTTTTCCGACTGCCATGCACATTGCTGCTTACAAAATGCTGGTAGAAGTTACCATGCCCGGCATCAGAAAGCTGCGGGACACACTCAGCTTCAAGTCAAAGGAATTTATGGGCGTTGTAAAAATCGGAAGAACACATTGCATGGATGCGACACCGCTTACGCTCGGGCAGGAAATTTCAGGTTATGCTTCACAGCTCAGTCACGGCATTAAGGCAATTGAAAATACTATGGCGCATCTCTCCGAGCTTGCACTGGGAGGTACAGCCGTAGGAACAGGATTGAATGCGCCGGAGGGATATGCAAAAAAAGTAGCACAGCAGATTTCTGAGATCACCGGGCTTCCGTTTATTACCGCAGAGAATAAATTTGAATCGCTTGCGGCTCATGATGCAATTGTGGAAGCACACGGGGCGCTGAAAACTGCTGCGGTGAGCCTTATGAAAATTGCCAATGACATACGGATGCTTTCTTCCGGCCCGCGTGCAGGAATTGGCGAAATTTTTATTCCGGATAATGAGCCCGGCTCATCCATCATGCCCGGCAAGGTGAATCCCACGCAGTGTGAAGCCATGACCATGGTGGCAGCCCAGGTAATGGGCAATGATGTGGCGATCAGTATTGGCGGAGCTTCCGGTCACTTTGAATTGAATGTTTTCAAGCCGATGATGATTTACAACTTTCTGCATTCTGCCAGATTGATTGGTGATGTATGTGTTTCTTTTAACGATAAGTGCGCCATTGGAATTGAACCTTTGTATGATAACATTCAAAAGCACGTAAATAATTCTTTAATGCTGGTTACTTCACTCAACACAAAAATCGGCTATTACAAGGCCGCTGAGATTGCACAGAAGGCCCATCGTGAAAATAAAACGCTCAAAGAAGCTGCGATAGAATCAGGTTATGTTACTTCGGAGCAGTTTGATGAGTGGGTGAAGCCCGAAGAGATGGTAAATTTAGCGGCGGTTAAGGACAGGGTATAATATCAGCAGCGAATACATCTTATCAACTATGGATGTGAACCAATTTTCATCTTATGGTTTAATAAAGTAAATTTTTCGCTCTGTTAAAGGCGCGACAGGTCAGAACCGGAACAACACTACAAATTTCCCCTATGAAAATCGGAATTGTTTGCTATCCTACCTACGGAGGAAGCGGCGTTATAGCCACTGAGCTTGGTAAGGCGCTCGCTCAGAAAGGCCACAAGATTCACTTCATTTCATACCGCGCTCCGGCAAGACTGGATTCGTTTGTTGAAAATGTGTTTTACCACGAAGTCACTTTTGCCGACTATCCGCTCTTCGAGCGCGCCCCCTATGAAACGGCGCTCTCGAGCAAAATTGTTGACGTGGCAAAATTTGAGCAGCTCGATCTCCTGCATGTACACTATGCGATCCCCCATGCTGCTACCGCCTATATGGCCAAGCAGATTTTAAAGACGCAGGGTATCGAATTGCCATACATCACTACCCTTCATGGTACTGATATCACTCTTGTGGGAAGAGATGCAACCTATGCACCGGTGGTAACTTTCTCAATCAACCAGTCTGATGGTGTTACAACTGTTTCAGAGTCATTGAAGCAGGATACATACAAGAATTTTTCAATCGAGCGCGAGATTGAAGTGATCCCGAACTTTATTGACATGAAGCGATTCAAAAAAGAGAAGATGGAGCATTTCAAGCTGGCCATAGCTCCGAACGGCGAAAAAATTCTTATCCATGCTTCAAATTTCAGAAAAGTGAAACGCCCCCAGGATGTAATCGGTATTTTTAAAAGCGTGAGGGAAAAAATCCCTTCCAAATTGCTGCTTGTAGGTGATGGACCGGAGAGGCAAAACATGGAGCAGCTTTGCCGCGACCTTGCCATTGCTGATGATGTTCGCTTCCTGGGTAAATTAGATCCGGTGGAAGAGTTGCTCGCTGTGAGCGATTTGTTTCTGCTGCCTTCGGAAACCGAAAGCTTTGGTCTTGCAGCACTGGAAGCTATGGCATGCCAGGTGCCGGTAATTGCTTCAAATTCAGGAGGCATTCCTGAAATTGTTATTGACGGAGTAACCGGCTTTATGAGTGAGGTGGGAGATGTTGCCTCCATGTCTCAAAACGCCGTGAAATTATTAACCAATGACCAGCTGCTCAATCAATTTAAGCAGCAGGCTGTTGAACATGCCAGGCAATTCGATATTGTAAAAATATTGCCGCAGTATGAGGCATACTACGAGAAGGTGCTTCAGAAAACCCTGATCAGCGCGTAATCAAAAGGGCAGGTCGTCGCTTACGGCGGGGGGTGGTTCCTCCATAGAGCCTGAGCCGGATGCAGCCGGTGAATTTGAATTTTCCGCCTGATTCACCAGTTCCAGTTTCCAGACTTTTGCATCAGTGTACCATTTGCCGTTGAACTCTCGGGATTCGAGATCGAAGGCAACCTTTACCTCGTCGCCCTGCTTCAGCCGGGTGACCATTTCACCCTTTTCGTTCCATGCCTGGAGGCAAATCTTTTTCGGAAACCTGTCACTGGTCTCAATCACGAAGGTTTGCTTTACCCAGGGTCCGTTTTGTCCCTGACCGTTTTGCTCGGGGAGGACAGAATAAATTTTGCCGGTTATTTCAAGTGCCATATTTGAGAAGTGAGAAGT
>JBDSEA010000016.1:0-6043 GCA_039920305.1 Chitinophagales bacterium | reverse complement strand
CTATTTTGTTTTTGCAGCTCTTCGATTTTACTATTCATTTCCGTTACAACCGTATTTAAACTGGCCATTTGAGTTTTATATTCTGCATCACTGATTTTACGCTTTTTTCTTTCACTATTCAGATTGGAGCGTAAATCAGTAATAAATTTTTCGCGGGCACTTAAAACACTATCCAGCGCAGCATTCTTGCCTTTATAGGATTCAATTTCCGCAAGCACATTGGCATATTTAGAATCAAGATCTTCATACCTTGTTTCAGATGAAGCTAATTCCGTATGAAGTGCATTTGCTTCCTTGGTTTTATTCATGCTGCTCGCAAAAAGATAAATTCCTGCACCCAGGAAGATGAGTGTGGTGATCAGGAAAAAAATTCCTGTATTGTTCAATTTTTTAGGGCGGTCAACATAGGAATAATTGGACCCTGAATTTTCATCTTTCATAAATAGGGAGTTTTAGTGTTTTGAATTAATTTTTATTCTATTCATACCGCAAGGTAAAGCTATGCCAGTCAAATTTAACCCTATCATCCTCAGGAGTGGAATCTTACGCAAGTCAATTCTATAAAGGATCGCAGCACTTTAAGCTAATAAATACTCTTTCAGGTTAGTACCCCCGATTTTCCTGTTTTAGGAAATATAAATCTATTGCGGAGAATAATTCATTAAATAAAAGCATTATGTAACAGGAGCATTCAATACGAAGCATATGATATAACAATTTTAGCGGTTGAATTTTTCATCTCTGCTATCGGCAACCGTGAATTTGATAGCTGGGAAATTGCTCCGAGTGGATCAAATTTCTGAAGGGATGAAATAAATGATATTTCTTCATGCTTTAGCGTGAGGGGCGAGTCATTGATTTTCAATAAAAGGGTTTTTTCATCAAAACCATGAAAAATGAGCCGAAGGTTTTTAAAATGTGATGAATAGCTGCCCTGGGGTTTATCAAGTACAATTTCCCTTGCCAAAGGATCAAAGAAAATTTCCCTGCTATAATATCCGCCCGTGGTATACTCGTAACCATTTCCCGAATCTTCATAATAAATGAACATGTTCTTTTCAGGTCCGTTATAGAAATGGATGGTTAGGGTATCAGCAGGTTTTACTGCAGTTGTTTGAATGGCGGACTGCATTGGAATGATGGAACCGGCTTTAACAAATACCGGAAGCTTTTCGACCGGTGCATTATGATAAAATTCATTTTCACCCTGATACTTTTTATCCGTGTATAATTCATACCAGTCACCCGTGGGCAAGTAAACAGGTACTGCGGCCTGTGTAGTAACATAAGGAACAATAAGAAAAGACTGGCCAAACAAATATTCATTCACTGCATTACCCTTGTAAATCTTTTCATCATTAAAGTAATTGATTGCAAGACTCCTTTGCAGGGGAATGCCGGTTTGAGTTGCTTCATAATAAGCTGAATAGATGTATGGAAGCAAATTGTAGCGAAGCTGGATGTAGTTCCGGCAAATTTCTTCTGTTTTTTCCCCGAAACTCCAGGGTTCTGCATCTTTTCCATTGATGACTTTGTGCGCCCTGAAGAATGGAGAAAAAGAACCGACCGCGATCCAGCGGGCCATGAGGTCTGATGATGTTTCACCTGCAAATCCGCCTACATCAACCCCGGCGAAAGGAACACCGCTCAACCCGAGTGAATTTACGAGGCGTACGCCAAGCAGCATGTGATTTTCCTCGGCAAGGTTATCCCCTGTCCAGATGGCAGTATATCGCTGCAATCCCGCATAGCCGGCACGCGTAAGGACGAACGGACGCTTGCCATTCAGCAATTCCTTTGTTCCCTCATAAGTTGCTCTTGCCATCTGAAAACCATAAATATTTTTACCCATACGGTATGTCGCAGGGTGCCCGTCGAAATTCAGGATAACATTGGATGGAATGCTTTGTCCCCATGTAGCAATCTCATTCATATCGCACCAGAAGCCATCAAGACCATCGGAAATATTTTGTCTGAAAAGTGTTCCCCACCATTTCCGGGATTCAGCCCTGGTGTAATCTGAAAAAGCACACCAGCCGGGCCAGACTGCACCAAGATAAACAGAGCCATCAGAATATTTAAGAAATTGATCATTTTTTAAACCCTCATCGTAGGCAAAATATCCCGGTTCAGCCTTTATACCGGGATCAATGATGGAAACAGTTTTAAAACCCAGCGACTCAAGCTTTCCAAGCATCCCTTTCGGATCAGGGAACCGATCCTGATTCCAGGTAAAGACCTTGTAATCCTGCATGTAGTGAATATCAAACCACAATACGTCACAAGGAATTTTTTTATCCCGGAAAGTTTGCGCAATGCTAAGCAGCTTTACTTCCGGATAGTAACTGTAGCGGCATTGATGAAATCCAAGCGACCAGAGGGGCGGCATGGGCATTCTTCCTGTAAGCCATGTATAAGATTCAATGATTTTAGCGACCGTGGAATTATAAATTAAAAAATAATTCATGTCACCATCCTCTGCGGCAAACGAAGAAAACCGGTTTTGAGATGCCCCGAAGTTGAAATGGGTGCGTGAAGAGTTATCCAGGAAAATTCCGTAAACCAGTGAATCATGAATACCAATGTAAAATGGAATGGTACAGTAAAGCGGATCAGTGCGATCGGAATATCCAAAGGCATCGGTATTCCAGTTGACATATGCATTTCCCCTGCGGTTAAGTTCCCCTGTTTTTTCTCCCAGGCCTATAAATTTTTCTGAGGGAAAAAGCTTTTTGTATGAAGTAATTTCATTACCAACCCATGAAGTTCCAAATGCTGCATCATCCTCATTTACTGTTTTCCCGCTTTTATTCAGTAGCGTGATTCGAACCGGCTTTTTTTGGATTATAAGCTGAAGAGAATCTGTAATGATGCTGATATGTTGCACCCCGTCCTGAACGGAAAATCTTACAGACTCGTCGGGCGTGGCTACTACCGCATAGCTGAAATCATCAAAAACAGCATTGCGCGTAACATTGATCTTAATCACGCTTGAGGAATATACCACCGCTTTCAGGTTACCGGAACTCGTTTGGATCGAAATACCATTGGTTATTTTTTTGGCCGACTTAAAATTCCCGAGAGTTACAGGAAGCACCTGACCAGACGCCTCAGAAATAAAAAAAGCCAGTGACGGGATTACCGTCAGGATGAATGTTTTCCAGAATAAAAACAATGGGTTCCTTCTGTCATTATTAATCAGGCCATAACAGTGCGACATGCATGAAAAGATTTAATTATTTACTATCTGATAACATTTTGGTCAAACGTACTGGTTTGACCATGATTCTCCAATTGTTCTTCCCTCGTGCAAATAACTCTGTGCGATAAACGGGACAGGTATCCATATCAGCTTCAGTTTTTTCTAAGCGGATATCGATTTTGAAAAAATGAAATGATTATTATTGCATTACTTAAAAAATAAGCCGCTTATGAAATTTAAGATCTCTACACATGTTGCTTTTTCTGTTCTTTTTTTTCTAAACATCATTTGGATTCCTGCGGTTGCTCAAACCGCAACCATTACGGGGAACATAATAGATACCAAACAGTCTGCAGTTCCTTTTGCTACCATACAATTGCAGGGTACGCAGCTTGGCGCCTCAACGGAGGATGATGGCTCCTATGTTATTTCAGGTGTGCCCTACGGTACCTACACCCTGATGGTTACCTATGTAGGATACAAAACTTATTCGCAGAGCTTGAGTATTAACGCCCCTCAGGTTGCTCAAAACATTACATTGGTTTCTGACTATTTATCACTTGATGAAGTAGTGGTGGTCGGGTATGGAACAAAACAGGTAAAGGATCTAACCGGTTCAGTGGCCTCTGTGTCATCAAAAGATTTTAATACCGGAATTGTAGGAACACCGGAGCAATTGATCACGGGAAAAGTTGCCGGTGTCCAGATAACATCAAACAGCGGGGCACCAGGCTCCGGCAGCAGGATCAGAATCAGAGGGGGCACTTCAATCAATGCAACCAATGATCCGCTGATTGTTATTGATGGTGTTCCGGTATCAAACAGTGGCATATCCGGGGCCGCCAATGCACTCAATCTGATCAATCCTGATGATATAGAAAACATTACCATTCTAAAGGATGCCTCAGCAGCTGCTATTTATGGCTGTCGTGCAGCCAATGGTGTGATACTGATCACCTCCAAGAAAGGAACCGCAGGGGGTAAATTCAATATCGGATTCAGCACCACATTATCAGTGGGTCATGTCAGCAATTTTGTTCCGGTGCTTTCAACCGAAGAATTTCGCAGCGTAGTGGATTCAGCGCAGCAACATTTACTTGGTAATGAAAGTACCGACTGGCAGGATGAGATTTACAGAACCTCAATTAGCTCTGACAATAATCTTTCATTCAGTGACGGAACCAAGGATGTTCCTTACCGCATTTCGCTGGGATATCTTCATGAACAGGGAATTCTGAAGCGATCAGAACTAAAGAGAACCAGTGCTGCGATTAATCTGCGGCCATCATTCTTTAATAACCATCTTTCTGTTGAACTCAATTCGCGATTTGCTTACACAAGAAACTTTTTTGCTGATCAGGGCGCCATTGGGTCAGCAGTTTATTTTGATCCTACACAACCCGTTTATGACAGCACCGGCTACGGTGGATATTTTGAGTGGCTTGACATTAGCGGAAATCCCAATACCCTTGCTCCCAAAAATCCGGTTGGCTTATTATATCAAAAGGATGATGAAAGTGAGGTGTTCCGCTACATTAACAACATTCAGTTCGATTACAAATTTCATTTTCTGCCGGACCTGAGAGCGAATCTTAACCTGGGAAATGATCATTCACTCAGCTACGGAACGGTTTTTATTCCCGATTCTGCTGCTTCAAGCTTCACGCGCCATGGCACAAACAACCAGTATTCACAGGTAAAAAGAAACAAGCTGCTTGAATTTTACTTAAACTATCTGAAGAATATAAAATCTATCCAGAGCAAGCTGGAATTGCAGGCAGGATATTCTTACCAGGATTTTTTCACAGCCAGTCCTATCGAGCCCTTTACAGACTCAAGCGGAAATGATATCGGTTATCCTGACATCAATGCGCTGGGCGACACCATTACTCCCGGTCAAATTCCATTCAAGACCGAGAACGTTCTCGTTTCTTTTTATGGAAGAATAAATTATACATTGCATGATAAATATCTTTTGACGCTTTCATTGCGTGATGATGGATCTTCCCGCTTTAGCCCTGACACAAGATGGGGTTTGTTCCCTGCCGCCGCAGTAGCATGGAGGATCAGTGATGAACCTTTTTTGAAAAACTCAAATTCCCTTTCAAATCTTAAGCTCAGGTTGAGCTATGGCCAGGTAGGGCAGCAGGATATCGGAAATGACTATCCTTATATTGCGAACTATGAGCAGGGGACAACCACAGCGCAGTACCAGTTCGGAGGTGAATATTATTATGTGTTACGACCGGTAGGTTACGATGCTAATATCAAGTGGGAAGTTAACACCGAGTACAATGCGGGACTGGATTTTGGCTTCTACAATGGAAGAATCAACGGAACGTTAGAGATTTACAAAAAGCTTTCTTCTGATCTTCTTGCGGTGATTCCTGTTCCGGATGGCACTAACTTTACAAACCAGATATTCACTAACGTTGGCAGCATGGAGAATAAGGGTATTGAAGGAACCCTCAATCTTATTCCTTTCGATACTAAAAATTTTAAGTGGGAATTCAGTGCCAATGCGACTTTCAATAAAAACAAAATCACCAAGCTCACCAAGGTGGATGATTCCAGCTCAATCGGGATCTTAGTTGGCGGCATTTCAGGGGGTATTGGTAACACCATACAAATTCAATCGGTCGGCTTTCCATTGAACGAGTTTTATGCGTATCAGCAGATTTATGATGAGAACGGAAATCCCATCAATGCTACCGGAAATCCTGTTACAGACACTACTGCATTCGTGGATCAGAATCATGATGGAAAAATTACCCCTGATGATCTCATCTGGCTTGATAAATCTCCGGAGCCTAAGGTTTACCTCGGCTTTTCGTCATCATT
>JBDSEA010000015.1:0-26479 GCA_039920305.1 Chitinophagales bacterium | reverse complement strand
AAGCTTTAATTCAGCATTCAATAAATGATTTCTTAAATCTGCCTGGAAGCAATTTCCCTGCAACTAAAAAATTATTACTACAGAATTTCTTCAGGTTCACATCTAAAATTTGCAGTGTTAATAATTATTCAATAAAGTATTGCAGCTGAATTTCTTTTTCTAACTAAAACCAAAAACAATTAAAATGAAAACAATTAAAATTACAGCCATGGTATTCATTGTAATGAGTACCATGATGGCAGGATGTAAAAAAACAAGCCTTGATCCTGCAAGTGACACCTCACTTTCCGCATCTGATATCGGATTGAAAGAGGATAGGGGACCGATCAAGAAATTTATTAATCCGGCGAATTTTGTGTCAGGTATCACGAACCAGTATTTTCCGCTTACGCCTGGTGACACTTTTTTTTATGAGGTGATTTCCGTTGAGGATGGAGACACCACTACTGAACAGGTCACCATTGCTGTTACAAATGACATCAAAGTGATCTCAGGAATTTCCTGTGAAGTAATTCACGATGAAGTGATGTCTGATGGAATTCTTACGGAAGATACCTATGACTGGTACGCACAGGATATCTATGGGAATGTCTGGTATTTTGGTGAGGATACCAAGGCACTGCAGGAAGACGGAACCTATAGCAGCGAAGGCTCCTTTCAAAATGGCGTTGATGGTGCGGTGGCCGGTATCATAATGCCAGGTGATCCCGATAAATATATTGGTCAGACCTACCGCCAGGAACATTATGTAGGTCATGCACAAGATAAAGGCACTGTACTAAGCACTGATGAAACAGTTACAATTGGCCTTGGCACATTTACCAATTGTGTGAAAACACTGGAAACAACTCCCCTGGATCCCGGTGTGGAGGAATACAAATGGTATGCACCTGGCCTGGGTCACATTAAGTCTATTATCGAAGTTGGTGGTGATGAGCACGAAGAGCTCGTTGGAACTAACTGATACGGGCAATTTTATTTTGCCGCAAGGTTTGATGGTCTTGTGGATTAAGAAGCTGTCTTTACGGAGATGGCTTCTTATTTTTTCTTCCCGTGCAGCAAAATAAAGAACTTAAATGATACCGGTTTCAAAGGTTATTAATTTTCACTTCATGTTCATTCATGTATGTTGGATTCTATCGTATAATTGCATTCATCATTTCCGGGAATTTTTTTTGATCTGAATAAGAGATTCCTCTCCGGAAAAAAATTTGAACCCAAAATGGACAGAAAAGAATTTATCCGGCTCTTGGGCATCGGTACACTTGGTGTAGTTGCATTAAATCAGCTCGGTTGTTCAAAAGCTGATCAGCAACCACGAATAGATTTTTATATTGACACAACCGATCCCTTATATTTCAGCCTGCTTAATACCGGAGGTTACGTCTATGTAAACGGCTTAATAATTTTCAAGGGAATTGATCTTAACTATTATGCCCTGTCACAGTACTGCACGCATCAGGGATGTGATGTAACTTATCAGGTTGCCTTTAATGAGCTCATATGCCCTTGTCACGGAAGCCAGTATGATATAAACGGACAGGTAACGATGGGACCGGCGATCGCACCGCTTTATCAATATGTTACCGAGGTTGTCAGCGGGACCTTAATTCATGTTTTTACACCGTAATCCACTTCAAATAACATTGCTGGAAAGTAGATAAGCTTTCAGAAAAGCCGGGTGATATAAAAAATTCCTACTGCCATTAACATAGAAATCGGGATGGTAATAACCCATGCCCATAATAAATTTCTGGTTACACCCCAGCGCACAGCAGATACCCTGCGTTTTAATCCTACACCGATAATGGAACCGGTAATCGTGTGAGTGGTACTCACGGGTATACCGAAGGCTGATGTGGTAAAAAGTGTAATAGCCCCGGCAGTTTCGGCGGCGAAACCCTCGAAAGGACGTAGATGGGTGATGCGTTCACCCATTGTTTTAACGATACGCCACCCGCCCATAAGCGTTCCTATTGCCATGGCTGCCTGGCAGGATATAACAACCCAGAAGGGAATGGTATCGATTTTTGTAAGATGCCCGCTTGCAATGAGTGCTGCGAAAATGATTCCCATTGATTTTTGCGCATCATTGGTTCCATGACCAAGACTATAGGCAGCGGCGGATGCTAACTGAAGTCTTCGGAATATGTTATCAACCTTATGGGGTACAGAATTTTGACATATGTAGGAAAGGGTAACTGTTAGTATAAACGAAGCGATTAAGCCGATAACCGGTGCAAGGAAAATAAAGCTAATGATACGCAGCAGCTCGCCAGTAAAAACAGCACTTATTCCGGCTTTGGCAATGGCTGCTCCTGCAAAACCTCCTACAAGAGCATGGGAAGAACTAGATGGAATTCCTGCATACCATGTTAAAAGATTCCAGATAATTGCCGCAAGCACACCGCTTAAAATAACCTGCAGTGTTACAACATCCGGATTTACAATGCCTTTACCAATGGTATTTGCAACGTGTAAGCCGAAAACCAGAAAGGCAATGAAGTTGAAAAATGCTGCCCACACCACTGCAAGCCCCGGTGATAAAACTTTGGTAGAAACAATGGTAGCAATCGAATTTGCTGCGTCATGAAAACCATTGATGACATCAAAAATAAGAGCCAGGGAAATTACAATTACTAGAAGCGTTAGCATTATGGTGCAGTAAATGTTGAAGATTGAATGATGAAACCTGAAAAGAGAGACATGTTCTGATCAACGTATATAATCATGCTGATTACTTTCCTGACTGCTTATGATTCTCAGCAGGCTGCTGAGATTAATCTGTATTTCTTTTCACCCTACCTTTACAATAATTGATTCCAGAACATTAGCACAGTCTTCTGCTTTATCCGTTGCGGTTTCAAGCGCCTGAAGAATCTCCTTCATCTTGATGATATCAACCGCATTCTTTTCTTCATCAAATAACCTGGCAACCGCATTGTCGAAGATATCATCTGCATGATTTTCAATGCTATTGATTCGTACGCACGCATCAGTGATTTTACGCAAATCACGAAGATTACGCAGCTCCATGATCGCTTTATGCAATTCATGACAGGCAGTTTGAATCAATTCACACAGTTTTATAATAGCAGGAGTATATTCTTTTATTTTGTAAAGCTCCATACGCTTTGATGCGCCATGCATGTAATCAATAACATCATCAATGCCCGATATCAGTCTGTGGATATCTTCCCTGTCAAAGGGTGTAATAAAATTTTTCCCGAGCTCATTAAAAATTTCATGTGCCAGTTCATCCCCCACGTGCTCAAGTTTTTCAATCGTTCGGGTATATTCCATTCGTTGTTCAGGTGCAGCCGATGTTACAGCTAAATAAAGGTTGTCAGATACAGCTCTTAGATTCTCCGACGCCTTTTCAAACAGGGGAAAAAAACTTTTATCGCGTGGAAGCAGATAACTAATCACTCTGTTAATCGTCATAACATCATTTTTTTATTGCTGTAAATATAGGAGTTGGGTAACATTAACTTAAAGTATCTGGTAATCTTAGAACTAAATACTTCCAAAAAAGCCCTTGATTATAATAATTGGTAATAATTATCAAATTTCAAATATTAACTTAATGTTAAGGATATGTGTTGAAAATGATTTTTTGGTAACACAGGATATCTTAGTTTGAGGAGCGCAATCAATAGCTTTGCATTCATAAAATCAAGCACATGAAAATTTTTCTAGTATTCGCATTTGCGATTTCCCTATTTGCAGCTTGTAATTCCTCTGATCAAACCGATGAACAGAATGGTAAGCAAGTGGTTGTTAAGGTTGATGGGTCTTCAACAGTTTACCCCATTACCGAGGCAGTATCCGAGGATTATAAGGCCATAAATCCGAACATGCAGATTACCATTGGCATTTCCGGTACCGGAGGGGGTATGAAGAAGTTTACTTCCGGTGAAATTGATATTTGTAATGCTTCCAGGCCCATGAAAAAAGAGGAAGCAGATGCATGTGTAGTCAATAACATCAAATTCATTGAATTACCCATTGCTTATGATGGACTTGCTGTGGTTGTAAATCCAAAAAATAACTGGGTTGATAAACTTTCAATCGCCGAACTGAAAACAATCTGGTCTGCAGCATCACAGGGCAAGATCACTACTTGGGATCAGGTAAGAGCAGGATTTCCAAAAAAATCAATCAAATTGTTTGGTCCCGGAACTGACAGCGGAACTTTCGATTATTTCTGTGAGGCAGTTAACGGAAAAAAGGGCGATAGTCGTGGCGATTACACAGCTTCTGAAGATGATAATGTACTGGTGCAAGGAGTTTCATCAGATGATGGCGCGCTGGGTTATTTTGGCCTGGCCTATTACGAGCAAAATAAAGATAAGCTAAAGATTGTTCCTATTGATGACGCTAATGATGCAAATGGAGCAGGTGCCATTGTACCTACTTTGGAAACCGTTCAAAACGGCACCTATTCACCCCTGTCACGAGTGCTGCTTCTATATGCAAATACTCAAGCTGAAGCAAAAAAAGATGTAAAAGATTTTCTTAATTTCTATCTTGAAAACGCTCCCAAGCTTTGTGCTGAGGTTGGATATATTCCCTTACAGCCTGATCTGTATGCAATTGTAACTGATCGCCTGCAAAAAGAAACAACAGGTTCTTTATACGTAGATGGTAAGGAAGTAGGAACAACCCTGGATCAACTGCTGAAAGGAACACCTGCAGCGCAATAGGATAGTCTGAGTAATGAAAATTGCCATTTCATCTAACCCCATACCCTAGCAAAAAAGAAATGAGTATTTCTACCACGAATTCCTCATTATTTGACAATGAAGTGCGGCCGGAAAGAAGGTTTGCGCTCATGAGCCGCAGCCGTTATGTTTACGGTCGTGAGCGGATTGTACATGGGGTGCTGCTTGCATGTGCCCTGGTTTCAGTTTTTACTACTCTGGGTATTATCATAGTACTATCTGTTCAAACCTTTGATTTTTTCAAAGTAGTTTCTATCTGGGATTTTTTAACGGATACACAATGGACACCCCTGTTTGCTGATAAGCATTTCGGGATTCTTCCGCTGCTCTCAGGAACCTTGCTAACTTCAATTATTGCGTTAATGGTAAGCGTTCCGCTGGGACTCATCATCGCGATCTATTTAAGCGAATATGCCCATTCCGCTGTAAGAAAAACCATAAAGCCATTTTTGGAAGTTCTTGCCGGAATTCCCACGATCGTGTACGGTTATTTTGCCCTGGTCACAGTTACTCCGTTACTTCAAAAAGTTTTTCCTGAAATGTCTGGATTTAATGCTCTTTCGCCCGGTATCGTAATGGGAATTATGATACTTCCGCTGGTAACCTCTTTAAGTGAAGATGCACTTCGGGCAGTACCCCAGGGTTTGCGCGAAGGTGGGTACGCAGTTGGGGCTACCAAACTCCAGGTTTCCTTATCTGTAGTTTTTCCTTCCGCATTTTCAGGAATTATAGCTTCAGTAATTCTTGCTTTTTCAAGGGCCATTGGGGAAACCATGATTGTGGCAATTGCTGCCGGACAGCTTCCTAATCTCACCTTGAATCCGCTGAATCCTGTCAGCACCATGACAGCATACATTGTTGGGGTAAGCCAGGGCGATACTCCTTATGGTACCCTGTCTTACAATACCATTTTTGCGGTTGCCATCACTTTATTTTTGTTCACCTTCGTATTAAACATCATCAGCTTCAGAATCAGAAAAAGATTTTTAGCCGTAGGCGGAGATTAGGGACAAAGGATATGACTAAAAACAAAAAAAATCCAGGCTAATCTTCACAAATGAACCACCGTGAACTTCACGCAGCAAAGCAACGGGTCAAAAACATTCTGTTCCGTTCGGTGGCCATAATCGGACTCCTTTTTGCCGTGAGCGTATTGGTACTGTTGCTCGTAAATGTTCTCCAGGATGGAATAGGCCGGGTAAACTGGCAATTTATCACTAGTTATCCTTCCCGGCATGCTGAGAAGGCAGGGATTATCCCTGGATTGGTTGGAACATTATACATGGTGCTGCTCACCGCGCTTATGGCCGTTCCGGTTGGCATTGGCGCCGCCATTTATCTTGAAGAATACGGTACCAGAAACTGGCTTGCAAGATTAATTGAGATCAACATCGCCAACCTTGCCGGAGTGCCATCGATTGTATATGGCTTGCTGGGTTTGGGATTATTTGTTCGCTTTCTTTCCCTTGACCGAAGCCTGATCGCAGGTTCGCTAACGATGAGCCTTCTCATCATGCCTGTCATCATTATATCTACCCGGGAGGCGATCCGGTCAGTACCTAACGGGCTTCGGGAAGCTTCATTTGCAGTAGGTGCCACAAAATGGCAAACAATATGGCATCACATTCTTCCCATTTCATTCCCATCCATTCTTACCGGTATTATTCTGGCTGTTTCCCGCGCCATTGGTGAAACTGCACCTCTGATAACCATCGGTGCACTTACTTACGTTACTTTTCTTCCCAATAAGCTTGAGTCCCCGTTCACCATACTGCCGATTCAGATCTTCAACTGGGTTTCAAGGCCACAGACAGAGTTTCATGAAAATGCGGCAGCAGGAATTATTGTATTGCTGGTTTTTACGCTGTTGCTTAATTCACTTGCCATCATTTTACGAAACCGTTTTTCCCGATAATCATGTACAAGGTTGAAACCAGGGAGGTGAATTTGTACTACGGAGATAACCGTGCATTGAAAAGTGTTACAATGGGTATTGATGAAAACAAGGTTGTCGCAATGATTGGTCCGTCAGGTTGCGGTAAATCTACCTATCTGCGCTTGTTTAACCGGATGAATGATATGATCCCCGGGGTGAGGGTTGAAGGTGAGGTGCTTATAAACGGTAAGGATATTTACAATGGAAAAATCAGGGTGGAAGAAATTCGCAAGAGGGTAGGGATGGTATTCCAGAAACCGAATCCTTTTCCAAAAACCATATTTGAAAACGTGGCTTATGGACTTCGTGTAAACGGGATTACCAACAAAAGATTTATTGAAGAAACTGTGGAAAAATCACTTCGTAATGCCGCATTATGGGAAGAAGTGAAGGATGATTTGAAGAAATCAGCGCTTGCCATTTCGGGGGGTCAGCAGCAGCGGCTATGTATCGCAAGGGCCCTGGCAGTTGAGCCATCAGTAATTTTAATGGATGAACCCTCATCCGCCTTAGATCCTCTGAGTAGTGCAAAAATTGAAGAGCTGATCTGGGAGCTGAAAAAAAAGTACACCATCATCATTGTGACCCACAACATGCAGCAGGCTTCCCGGGTGAGTGACAAAACTGCTTTCTTCTATCTCGGTGAATTGATCGAATACAATGATACCAAGGAAATTTTTACCAATCCAAGGAATGAAAGAACACAGAACTATATCACAGGCAGGTTTGGCTGAGGATTTTCAGAATTATAATTCAGATGATTGTTACTGCCATGAATTTAAATAAATCAAACAGCAGGAATTCATCATTTAAAACACATCAATCATAACCTAAACATGACGCACCTCGATAATGAACTGGAACGATTAAAGAATGAAATTGGCGAAATGGGAGCGCTAATTCGTAACCAGCTGAAAAAAAGTGTTGATTCGCTTACATCCGCTAAAATCGACCTCGCGCGTGAAGTTTTATTCCAGGAGCGGAGAGTGAATGCGGAAGAACTCAAGATTGATCGTGACTGCGAAAACATCATGGCGCTTTTCAATCCGGTGGCAATTGATTTACGGCTTGTATTTGCAGCTTTCAAAATAAACAGCCATCTCGAGCGAATCGGTGACCATGCAAAAGGTATTGCATTTTATGCTGCGCACCTCGACAAGCCCTATAACTCAAAGTTGCTGGCAGATCTGGAATTGGATAGAATGGTTAATGAGATTGATGCAATGATTGAAAATAATATGAGTGCATTTCAGCTTGCCGATACTTCTGAGGCCCGCCAGATTTTTATGAAGGATGATGTACTTGACCAATGGAATAACAATTCCATCAGCATCATCGGTTCCTATATTCAGGAGCACACTGATGAGGTGCCCGCTCTGCTCAATCTTGCCTCAGTGGTTCGCAAGCTTGAGCGTATTGGTGATCTGAATAAGAACATCGCCGAAGAAATTATTTTCTATGTCGAAGCAAACGTGCTCAAACACGAAAAAGAAAAAATATAAGCATGCAGACCATACCCAATTTTTCAACAACAAAGACTCCTATGGCAGATCATCATCCTAAAATACTAATTGTTGATGACGAGATTGATGTGCTCGAATTCATCGCTTATAACCTTCAGCGGGAAGGTTACAGAACCACTACCGCAAAGGATGGATTGGAAGCCATTCGCATTGCCCGACATGACAAACCTGACCTGATCGTGCTGGATGTGATGATGCCTAACCTGGATGGTTATGCCACAGCAGAGCATCTGCGCAATCAGAAGGAATTGAAAAATACACTGATTGTTTTTCTTACCGCCCGAAACGATGAAGAATCAGAATTGAAAGGATTTAATGTTGGTGCAGATGATTACATAACAAAACCCATCAAGCCTAAATTACTGGTAAGCCGCATCAAAGCGTTGCTCCGAAGGAAAAACTCCGGTGTTGAAACGGATGTTATGCAAATCGGTAACATTACCATAGACCGTGAGCAGCACATGGTGAAGGTTGATACTGACGAGGTTTTTCTTGCCAGAAAAGAATTTGAATTACTTGCATTGCTTGCTTCAAAGCCCGGAAGAGTTTTCCCACGCAATGAGATACTGAATAAAGTATGGGGTGATGAGGTGATTGTTGGAGATCGCACGATTGATGTTCACATTCGTAAGATCCGGCAGAAAATCGGGGATGACACCATTAAAACCGTAAAGGGCGTGGGCTATAAATTTGAAATCTAAAGTCTGAATTTTGCATTAGCTCTGTACACCCGAAATTCACCATTTTCCTTGCTTTTCACAATACAATAACTACTTTGAAAAATCTTACTCCGCGCACGATCGCCTTTTACTCTGCACTGTTCGTGTCGGCAATTGCTACGCTGTTATTATTGCTGACTGAGCCGCTATCAATACAGAGTTACGTGAAATGGCCCCTGGTATTTGTGATTGTTGCCATTATTGCTTATTTCATTTTTCTTATGGCACTTGAGAGATTCATTTACCGGAAGATCAAGCTCGTTTATAAAAGCATTCACAACCTGAAAATTGATCGCTTCACCAAGGATATTCTCGGCACCAACATTCGATTGGAAGATCCGATTGCCGATGTTGAGGAAGAAGTTAAAGAGTGGGCAGAAAAAAATAAAAAAGAGATTGATACGCTTAAAAAATCCGAGCAATACCGTAAAGAGTTTCTCTCCAACCTTTCCCATGAATTCAAAACTCCCCTCTTCAGCATACAGGGTTATGTGCATACACTGCTCGATGGCGCAATGGATGATGCAGAAGTAAACAAGCATTTTCTGGAGAAAACCGCATCAAGTGTTGAGCGGCTCACTAACCTTGTAAATGACCTTGAAGATATTGCCAAACTGGAAAGCGGTGATGTTAATCTTGATAAAGAAATATTTGACATTTACTCACTTACCAGGGATGTGTTTGAAGAGATGGAATATAAAGCGGATACCAAGAAAATTCATTTTGCAGTGAAGAAAGGTACAGAGCGCCCATTCTATGTATTCGCAGATAAAGAAAAAATCAGGCAGGTGATGGTAAACCTTCTCGACAATTCGGTTAAGTACGGTAATGAGAATGGAAATACTACTGTGAGTTATTACGACATGGCTGATAACGTCCTTATTGAGATCACTGACAACGGTATCGGCATTCCCGAAGAGAATCTTCCGCGCCTCTTCGAGCGTTTCTACCGCATTGACAAGTCACGCTCACGGGAGCAGGGAGGAACAGGGCTTGGTCTTTCTATTGTGAAGCATATAATCGAAGCGCACAATCAAACGATCAATGTGCGAAGCAAGGTTGGCATTGGATCTACTTTTGGATTTACCCTTGCAAAGGCAGAAGAGGAATGATTGCTTAAGCTATATTATTGAATGGCAACCGGGCTTTTCATTGCTTTAGAAATCATCTTACATTTATTCTAATTGTAATAGTCAAGCGATAGGAAATCATTATTACTAATCGTAAACAGGCCAATTGCATTTCCACTATATCTTCAGAAAAGGTCTGATTTCGGTGTCCCGTTGCACTTATTCATAACATTCAATAAACGATCACAAGTCTCATTCACTATTTTCACCACCGCATGAAAGGAATCATTCTGGCGGGCGGCAGTGGTACAAGGCTGCTTCCGATTACTTATGCCATCAGCAAGCAGATCATGCCGGTGTATGATAAACCAATGATCTACTACCCCTTATCCGTGCTGATGATGGCAGGTATTCAGGACATGCTCATCATCTCCACTCCGGATGATTTAGGAGGATTTCAACGTCTTCTCCGGGATGGATCACAGCTTGGCTGCAATTTTCAATATGCTCAGCAGCCAAAGCCGGAAGGCCTGGCGCAGGCATTCATTATCGGTGAAAAATTTCTGGGAAAAGATAAAGCCGCGCTCATTCTGGGCGATAATATTTTTTACGGTGGCGGTCTGGGGACCTTTCTTTCACATCATACTGATCCCGAAGGAGGAATCATTTTCGCTTACCATGTTGCGGATCCAAAGCAATATGGTGTGGTAGAATTCGATGAAAACCAAAATGTGATCTCCATCGAAGAAAAACCTTCATCGCCAAAATCAAAATATGCAGTGCCCGGATTATATTTCTACGATAGCGATGTGGTTGCCATTGCAAAGGCGATTAAGCCCAGTGCAAGAGGTGAGCTTGAAATTACGGATGTGAACAGGGAATACCTGAAAAGAGGAAAGCTGAAAGTTGCGCTTCTTGATCGTGGAACAGCGTGGCTGGATACCGGAACATTTGATTCGCTCATGGCTGCTTCCCAGTTTGTGCAAGTAGTAGAAAACCGGCAGGGCCTCAAGATCGGATGCATTGAAGAAGTAGCATGGCGTAAAAAATTTATTGATGATGCTCAGTTATTTAGTCTTGCTCAACCTTTACTCAAAAGTGGCTATGGAACCTACCTTCTGGAGTTGCTTAAGTAGAAATTAATTCACCTGAACTGAAATGAAAAAAATTCTCATCACCGGCGGTGCAGGTTTTATCGCGAGTGCTCTTGCAGAGCGGTTGATTCGGAATGAAATGAATTATGTGGTGATCGTTGACAGCCTGCTGACAGGATTAAAAGAGCGGTTGCCCTCCCGCCAGTACAAGAACTGGCAATTCATAAAGGCAGATGTTAACCGGTTCGCAGATCTTTCTGCCATCATGGTGAGTTATAAGTTCGACTATGTTTTTCACTACGCTGCCGTAGTTGGTGTGCAGCGTACTCTGAGCCATCCGGTGATGGTCCTCAATGATATCGAAGGGATTCGCAACATTCTCGACCTTTCAAAAAACACGGGAGTAAAATGCGTTTATTATGCATCATCATCAGAGGTGTATGGTGAGCCGGTTGACCTTCCGCAGAATGAGGAAACTACTCCGCTCAATTCACGCCTGCCTTATGCGGTAGTAAAGAATGTGGGAGAATCATTCCTGAAATCCTATCATAGGGAATATGGACTCAACTATACCATATTCCGGTATTTCAACACTTACGGACCCAGGCAGTCAGCCGACTTTGTCGTCTCACGCTTTATCCGGGCCGCACTCTCAAATAAAGAAATCACTATTCACGGGAATGGAAAACAGACGCGGACTTTTCTTTTTATTGATGATAACATTGAAGCTTCAGTAACTGCATTTGATGAGGAATTATTTTTGAATGATGTGATCAATGTAGGTCATGCAAAAGAAACTTCTGTACTTGAGCTGGCGAGGAGAATCATCCGCATCACGAAGTCTGAATCAAAAGTGATTCATCATGCCCCACTGAAGGAAGGGGATATGCTGAGGCGGGTGCCGGATATTTCTAAAATGAAATCGCTGCTCAGCCATGAGCTTGTATCTTTGAATGAAGGACTGAAACTCACGATTGCTTCCGGAAATTTCTGAAAGGCTTTCTTTTTCCATCTATATTTATTGCCTTCCTTATGAAAAAAATTCTTGTTACGGGTGCATGCGGCTACATCGGGTCGCACACGATTGTGAGTTTACTCGGGCGCGGATATGAGGTGATCGGCGTGGACAGCATGGAACGCGGAAAAGATTATGTTCCTGAGCGTGTGAAGCAAATAACGGGTAAGGGTTTTCATAACTACCACGCAAACCTTTGTAATCTAAAGAACGCCCGTTACGTTTTTGAAACGGAAAAGGATATTGCAGCGGTGATACATTTTGCCGCATATAAGCAGGTTGGCGAATCAGTGGAAAAACCTCTGAGATATTATGGTAATAATCTTATAGCCCTCATCAATGTCCTGATTTGCCTTCGTGAATTTAATGTTGCCGATTTCATCTTCTCCTCCTCCAGCTCGGTATATGGAAATATTACAGAGCTTCCGGTAAAAGAAGATACTAATGTTACGGAGCAGACTTCACCGTACGGCAGAACAAAATATTTCTCAGAGAAAATGATCTCGGACTTTGCGAATATTCACCGGTTAAAAACTTTCATCCTCAGGTACTTCAACCCGGCCGGTTGTCATGAATCAGCATTGCTTGGTGAGCCGATTGAAGAGAAACCTTCCAATTTAGTTCCGGCCATAACCAGTGCTGCGGCAGGCAGGCAGGAGTTTTTTTTAGTGAATGGTGATGATTATCCGACCCGTGACGGTAGTTGCATCAGGGATTACATACATGTTATGGATGTCGCAGAAGCTCACATTGCTGCTATGGAAAACTTATTCAACAATACCGCGCAAAATTCATTTACCGATGTGATCAATCTGGGAACTGGAAATGGCATATCAGTGCTGGAGATGATCAAAGCATTTGAAAAAACTACCGGGCATAAATTAAATTATCGTCATGGTCCGAGAAGGGCAGGCGATCCTGCTGCGATTTATTCAGATAATACAAAAGCTGAGAAAATTCTGAAATGGAAGCCGGGGCGCTCACTGGAAACCATGATGCTTTCAGCCTGGAAGTGGGAACAGGCAAATGCTTCCGTGGATGTTAAGTAAAACAATGACTTTAGTCAGATAAAAACGCCATCTTCACTTCACTATTATGGGAAAAAAGCATGAATTAAAATGGAAAAACGGTGGGTTCTAAAGGAAACTGATTCAGAATGTGAGAAGCACCTGAAAGAAGTGCTGAACATCCATCCGTTACTCATTCAAATGCTTGTTCAGCGAGGCATCCGTTCATACGATGATGCTAAATATTTTTTCCGGCCCCTGCTTGATCATTTGCATAATCCCTTTTTGATGGCAGATATGATTAAGGCTGTTGAGAGGGTTACACGTGCCATGCGCGATCATGAAAAAATTCTTATATACGGTGACTATGATGTAGATGGAACAACTTCAGTGGCACTCGTGTATTCTTTTCTGAAAGAGCTTGGAGTAGCAGTAGATTATTATGTGCCTAACAGGTACAGTGAGGGTTATGGTATTTCAAAAAAGGGAATTGACTTTGCCAAGGATCAGGGTTTCACCCTTGTAATTGCACTCGACTGCGGTATAAAAGCAAACGATAAAATTGAGTATGCAAATGAACGGCAAGTGGATTTTATTATCTGTGATCATCATTTGCCTGGTGACGAAATACCTCCGGCCATTGCAGTGCTTGATCCTAAGAGAAAAGATTGCGGCTATCCGTTCAAAGAATTAAGCGGTTGCGGGATCGGTTTCAAATTGATTTCAGCTCTGGCTATGGAGTTGAAGCTTCCCATGGATCAGGTGTATAAATTCCTCGACTACGTAGTGGTCAGCATTGCCTCAGATATTGTACCTATAACCGGTGAGAATCGTGTGCTTGCTTATTATGGGTTGCAGAAGCTGAATCAAAAGCCCTGCGATGGCCTGCGCGCGCTTATAGAATTAAGCTCACAGCGGAAATCATTTTCAATTTCTGATGTGGTATTCCTTCTCGGCCCCCGCATCAATGCGGCAGGAAGGATCAATGATGCCCGTGATGCTGTAAGGCTGCTCATCTCTGGTATCGAACTGGCTTCATCCCACGCCAGGCTGTTGAATAAGCATAACCAGGAGCGAAAGGATCATGACCTTAATATAACCCGGCAGGCGAAGGAGATGCTGGATAAAGATCACTTACAGAATACGAGAAAAACAACCGTTTTATTTGATAAAGACTGGCACAAGGGAGTGATCGGTATTGTAGCTTCCCGGCTGATCGAATCATGGTACCGGCCCACCATCATCTTTACTGAATCCAATGGAATGCTTTCAGGATCAGCGCGCTCAGTCCGTGGATTCGATATTCATGAGGCAATTTACAACTGCCGCGACCTGCTGGAGCAATTCGGAGGTCACATGTTTGCTGCAGGATTAACATTGAAGCCGGAAAACCTTGAAGCTTTCCGTAATAAGTTTGAAGATATAGTGGCATCAACTATTGAGGAACGTTATCTTACTCCGGAAATCGAGATCAATGCTGAATTGCACCCGAAAGATATCACACCTAAATTTTTCAACATTCTTCAGCAACTAGCACCCTTCGGACCTTCAAATATGAAACCTGTATTTGTTACTCATGGCGTAATTGATAAAGGATGGTCACGTGTGGTTGGCAATGACCATTTAAAGCTTTCAATCGAAAAGGACGGCACTCAGTTGAGTGGCATGGCCTTCGGGTATGGCAAACATCTGGAAAAGGTAAAAAGCGGAAAGCCATTTGACATATGTTACACCCTCGAAGAGAATGAATGGGAGGGGAGAAAAAAGATTGAGATGTTGGTGACAGACCTGAGGTGATTTCAACTACGGTGGTTGTCAAAAAACTACCATTCGATAAATCATTTCTGGTTTTATTTCAATGATTCTTCTATAACCTGCAGTACCTGGTAACTGCCCGTTGCCCTTGAAACAAACGCAACTATTCTGCAGCTATCAGCATTCCAGTCATCTCCAACATGATATGCGGAAATATTGTATGTCCATAAACTTCCACCAGATTGATCACCTGTAATGGAGTTGCCTGCATAGTTAGTAATGATATCACGCATTACATCACGATGAACATAGAAGGTATCCAGTATGACTCCATCAATCTGCCCGGCAATAATCCCGCTCTCTGTAATTAATACAGTCAATGAAAGCGGATCAGATATTGTTTCAAGAAAGTTAACAGTAACGGAACCTGTAAGCAACCGCGATGCATCATCATAGTTTGTACTGATACCCAGTTTGACTTTTAATGTACTGTCTAATTCCTGCGGAACATAGGTTGACCAAAATCCGCGATCTACTAAAACTTCAAAATCATCCGGTGCGATTTCAAAGGCAACCCGGTCAACCGCACCAACAGGCCAGAAAGGTGGCGGACCTAAAAATGCTGCAAGGTCTTCACCATCCTGCGTTTTAAGCACAGGATCACCAGGTAACATGGGAACTGACAATATACCCTGATGCACACTTACCACAATAACCCTTCCCGGGTACGAACCCACTAAATCATCACTGATTTTTCTGGCCTTGGGACAATTGGGGCAGTTTGTAGCTGTAAAATCTTCCAGCAGAACATTTTTCTGCTGTGTGCTGTCAACACCACCGCTACCTGTTGTATCCACATCAGTTCCTGATAAATTAATATTCGGCCCTGCTTCCCTGCATCCTGATGAAACGATGAACCCAATGGTGCATAGTAAGAAAAAGATATTTTTCATAATTGCAGTTTCAAAAATAAACTAAAATGATTCTTGTTTCGGAAAACAACATAAAGTTCTCCTAAGCCAGTTGAAAGAAATAAAGGCAAATCAGTATCCTTAATCAAAGCAATATCCTTTCCACTTGCCATGAAAATAAATTGGAGATACATTTGCAATTGCACCTAATCGCAACAAATGAAAAAGCTGTTTTTTTTTACCCTGCTTTCTTTTACCGCTGGCGTCACCATCATGGCTCAGCAAAAAACGCTTCCTGCAATTACATTAAGTGATGTTGATGGAAATAAAGTTGACTTGAATACACTGAATGATGGGGGAAAAATAATTATTCTGGATTTTTGGGCTACATGGTGCATACCCTGCAAGAAGGAGCTCACCAACATCATGCATGTATATGCTGAATGGCAGAAGAATTATGATGTAGAACTAATTGCAGTTTCAATTGATGATTCACGGAATACTACAAAAGTGAAACCAACCGTTGATGGCTTGTCATGGCCCTATCGCGTATTGCTTGATCCCAATAGTGATTTGAAGCGCCTCCTCGGATTTCAGAATGTACCGTATGTTTTGGTAGCGGATCGTGAAGGCAACATCGTTTATCAGCACACCGGTTATGTGGAAGGGGATGAGTTTGAGCTGGAAGATCAGCTAAAAAAGATTGCGGGGAAGTAGCTCTTGAGATAGGCCAGAAACTTAAAATTATCTATAATCTTTAACCATTCTTTTTAGCCGGAAAAATCTGAATGATGATACTTAATCCTTGCTGAAAGTCTTGGTAGCAACTTCCATGGCATCACTGAATACCCGAACGAAATAAATTCCTTTCTTCAAATCATTTACCGGAATTGCAACAGTCTTTACTCCCTTTTGCACATTGACAGTTATAATTTTCTGACCAACCAGGTTGTTGATGTTAATTGAAGTGATGTGCTTACTCGTGTTGAGATTCATGTTCAGTACCTCTTTTGCCGGGTTGGGGTAAATTGATATTGACTCACCCGGCACCAAGGAAATCCCGGTAGGGTTAGCCATAGCGTGTACCGTCATGGTTGCATTATAATTCATGCTGTCATTAATATCATAAACAAGAATCCGATAGTCACCTTCCCCGGAAACATTATTCGCCGTCACGTCCAATCTTAATAATCCATTGGAATCAGGATTAAGAAAAAAATCTTTGGTGAGCGTTCCGGGAGCATAGCAAAGATTTTTGTCGCACACCTGGTTTATCCATCCTTCAGGTTCCTGGTCAATCAATAGATTCCACCTGAATGTCCGTGTGATGCTGGTATTATTAAATACATGCGAGACCGCTTGCTGAGTCGGTGCATCTGCACTGAATTCTAATTCGTGGGAAATGGGATCAATATAAAAACCACTTTGCGCATGTGCCATCATCAATGTAATAAGCACATTTGCCAGGAGTAGAACTATTTTTTTCATAACGCAAAATTTTGAAAACTTATCAGCAAAGATATAACAGTTATTGTCTTAAATTTTTTATTTCATGAATTTGTATTCAGAGAGGAAATTTTAAAATCAGATACTAAACTTACTGAAACATTTAAAGAAACATACTCTGAATTGAAATATTTATTTTAGCACTCTACGATCACTAAAAAAATTCACTGTGAAAAAATTTACACTCCTGTTATCCGTGACTTTGATTTATCTACTAAGCTTAAATCAGAGCCTGCATGCTCAATCTCCACGGCTTGTTCTTGTCGAAGAATTCACACAAGCTTCATGTCCACCATGCGGGGATCAAAATCCTGCTTTCAATGATTTGCTGAATGCCAACTCTGACAAAGTAAAATCACTTAAGTACCAGGTATCATGGCCGGGCTATGATCCCATGAATCTTCATAATCCTGCCCAGGTTCAAACGAGGGTTGATTATTATGGTGTAAATGGAGTTCCATGGGGTTTTGTTGATGGCAAATCAATAATCAATGATTGCGGTTATTACGATGGAGCTCCCGCCTGCCTCAGCCAGTCTGATATTGATGATGCTTATGCAGTTACCTCACCATTCTCCATGACCTTGTCACACACGATTTCCGCTGATGCAGATTCCATCTATGTAACACTGAGTATTTCAGCTGTTGCTTCTGTAACCGGCACCTTGAGGGCACGTATCGCAGTGATTGAAAAAGAGATAGATTTCATTACAGCACCAGGTACAAATGGCGAATCACTTTTTGAAAATGTTATGAAGCAAATGATTCCGAATACTACCGGAACAGAGCTTCCTTCAGTGATTGATTCCGGATATACCAACACGATTACTGCGTCATGGAAACTTGCAAATATTTATAACCTGAATGAGCTTGGTGCAATCGCTTTTATTCAGAATGATGATGATAAGATGGTTTATCAGACTGCCTATAGTGAGCCTTTGTCACCTGCTTTAGCGAATTATGCAACGGTTATATTATCTGTAACTAATCCAATTACCTGTACGGGCTCCATCGCTCCGGTTGCTGATATCACCAACCTTGGCACCACAACCCTTACTTCTGCAACCCTTACTTATTCTGTAGGTTCCGGAACACCTCTGACCTTTGACTGGACGGGCTCTTTAGCAGCAGGTGCAACTGCAACCGGAATTCAGTTACCCGCTATTGTGGTACCTGACGGATCGGGTATTTTGACGGGTTATATAAGTGTTATCAACGGAAATGCCTTTAATGCAGGTTTGGTTTCCACAGTACCTGTTTCTGTTATTGGTTTGGGCACACCCGCAGCTTCACCGATAGTCGAAAATTTCGTGCTTTCTGTTTTTCCACCTTCGGGATGGTTTATCAGTAACCCTAATGCGAGCGACACCTGGATTCGCTCTTCCACCGTGGGGGCGTATCAAATATCTCCCTTAGGTGCCGCTAAATACCCTTTCTATGTTGTACCCGAAGGTGATGTGGATGAATTGTTTGTACAAAATTTTGATTTTTCCGATGCAGGTCAAACTGAGGCATTTCTGCAATTTGACTATGCTAAGGCATCCTACGCCGGATATAATGATCAATTAAAAATACTTGCTTCATCAGATTGTGGCCAAACATGGATCACTTTATTTGATAAAGATGATAATGGTGGCTTATCAATGGTTACCTCTACGGCTGACTGGAAACCCACTGCAAGCCATTGGCAGCCGGTTTCACTCGATATGAGTCAGTTCATCGGCCAATCAAATGTGGAAGTAAAATTTCAGGCGATAAGCGGCTTTGGCAATAATCTTTATGTGGACAATGTGAATATACATTATGGCAGCATTGTGGGGATTGCATCTCCCGATGCGGCGTTTATATCGGTTTATCCAAATCCTGCGAATGATCTGGCAGTAGTTCATACCAATGGAATAACTTCGGATCATACTATCCTCGAAGTACTTAATGTTTTAGGCCAGGTTATTTACCGTACATCAGTTAAATCCAATGGTGATCTTATCATCAATACTTCCGGATTTGAAAATGGCATGTATGTTTATCGCCTGAAAGAGGATGTAAGAATAATAGCTCAGGATAAATTCAACGTCAGCCATTAATCAGGAAAAATTATTTGTTTCAGAAGCTGCTTCAAAAACGGGGCAGCTTCTTTTTTAAAAAATTCTTCCATCACAATGCTCCTGAAATTATTTTTCAGAAAATGAAATTCCTCACTGTATTTTCGACCTTTGATGATTCAAGGTCAAAATTCAGCTCGCTGTAAAATCAACCGGCTTTTTTTTATTCAGCTTCAGTACAAATCCCGATATGATGCGGGATTTTTTTTAGCGCTTCCTGAAGTCCTGTTAAACCGGGAATCAGGCAGGGTAATTTCAAACCTAAAAATTCCAGACAGTTTTGCCCCGCGATAATTCCATCCGGCACGTACTCATCATCGGCTCGGGTCCCATCATCATCGGCCAGGCATGTGAATTTGATTATTCGGGAAGCCAGGCAAGCAGGTCATTGCGCGAAGAGGGTGTGCGGGTGTCCCTTATAAATTCCAATCCTGCAACCATCATGACTGACCCGGTAACGGCAGATCATGTTTATCTTCTTCCGCTTAATGTGAATTCAATTATCCGGATACTGGAAGAACAAATTGAAAAAAATATTCCTGTAGATGCCGTGTTGCCAACCATGGGTGGTCAAACAGCATTGAATCTTGCGAAGGAAGCGGATGAGGTAGGTGTATGGCAGAAATACAATGTGAGAATGATTGGGGTTGATATTGTTGCCATTGACCGCGCCGAGAACCGGGAAGTCTTTCGGAAACTAATGGGAGAAATCGGAATTGGGGTTGCTCCTTCCCGCGTTGCCTCATCCATGCTGGAAGGAAAAGAGATCGCCCAGAAGATCGGATACCCTCTGGTGATCCGCCCATCTTACACACTCGGCGGAAGCGGCGGCGCATTTGTTCATGGTAAAGAAGATTTTGAGGAACTGCTTGATCGCGGCTTGAAAGCCTCACCCGTGCATGAAGTACTGATTGAAAAAGCGGTTCTTGGATGGAAAGAATTTGAGCTTGAATTATTGCGCGATGCAAATGATAATGTCGTCATCATCTGCACAGTCGAGAATTTTGATCCGATGGGAATTCATACAGGGGATTCCATTACGGTTGCTCCTGCCATGACGCTGAGTGATGCAGCCTACCAGTGCATGCGTGACCAGGCAATGCGGATGATGCGCTCGCTGGGAAATTTTGCAGGGGGATGCAACGTACAGTTTGCGATGAATCCTGAGAACGAAGAAATTATAGCGGTAGAAATCAATCCGCGCGTATCTCGTTCCTCGGCACTGGCATCAAAGGCAACAGGATATCCTATTGCAAAAGTAGCAGCAAAGCTTGCCATCGGTTATCATCTTGATGAATTAAGGAATCAAATCACAGGTACAACGTCAGCATATTTCGAGCCTGCGCTCGATTATGTGATCGTGAAAATTCCGAGATGGAACTTTGATAAATTTCATGGTGCCGATGAAACACTTGGCTTGCAAATGAAGTCAGTGGGTGAGGTGATGGGCATCGGCAGGACATTTATTGAGGCTTTGCAGAAAGCCTGTCAGTCACTCGAAAATGATTCGATAGGACTGGGCGCTGATGGAAAATCATTGCGGCCTGTGGAAGAGATCAAGGATAAGCTTCCAAACCCTTCATGGGACAGGGTATTCAGGATCAAGGATGCACTCTCCCTTGGACTTTCCGTTAATACCATTCATAAGGCAACCTATATTGATGAATGGTTTCTGGAACAAATTAATGAGCTGGTTAAAGCTGAAATTGCGTTTAAAAATGAAACGCTTGCATCTATTTCCAATGAAACAATGATGCACATGAAACAGCTTGGTTACGGAGATGTGCAGCTTGCCAACCTGCTTCATGTAAGCGAAGAAGATGTTTTTGAGAAAAGAAAGCAACTTGGTATTGGCCGGGTTTACAAGCTCGTTGACACATGCGCAGCGGAATTCGGCGCCCAAACTCCTTATTACTATTCCACATACGATGGCGAAAATGAAAGCATTGTAAGCGATCAGAGAAAAATTATAGTGCTGGGGAGCGGACCGAACCGCATCGGGCAGGGAATTGAATTCGATTATTGCTGTGTGCATGGCCTCCTGGCTATTCGTGAATCGGGCTATGAGGCGATAATGATTAACTGTAATCCGGAAACTGTTTCAACTGACTTCGACATTGCAGACAAGCTGTACTTCGAGCCGGTCTTCTGGGAGCATCTCAGGGAGATCATCAGGCATGAAAAACCGGAAGGTGTGATTGTTCAGCTTGGGGGTCAAACTGCCCTTAAGCTTTCTAAAAAACTACAAGAAAACGGGATCCCGATCATCGGCACTTCATTCGACAATATGGACATAGCCGAAGACCGTGGTAGATTCTCGGATTTGCTGAAGGAATTGCAGATTCCTTATCCAGATTATGGTGTTGCCTATACGGTGGAGGAAGCGGTGGAAGTGGCGCACCGGATCGGCTATCCTGTCCTCGTCAGGCCGTCCTATGTTCTCGGTGGTCAGCGCATGCGGATCGTCATCAACCCTGAGGAGCTTGAAAGTGCGGTAATGAGGTTGCTGAAGCATCTTCCCGGAAATAAAATTCTCATTGATCATTTTCTGGATCACGCAGAGGAAGCTGAGATTGATTGCATCTGTGATGGTAATGAAGTGCACATCATGGGTGTGATGGAGCATATTGAGCCTGCCGGCATTCACAGTGGTGATTCCAGTGCGGTGCTTCCTCCGTTTAATCTAAAGTATGATGTGGTTGACAGGATGATGGAATATGCTGAAAAAATTTCGCGTGCTCTTAACATTCTTGGGCTCATCAATATCCAGTTTGCCATTAAAAATGATCAGGTATATGTGATTGAAGCGAATCCACGCGCCTCACGTACCACACCCTTCATTGCAAAGGCTTATCAGATACCATATCTGAACATTGCAACCAAGGTGATGCTTGGTGCAAAGAAGCTGAAAGATTTTAAGTTTGACCGGAAGCTTACTGGTTATGCTATCAAAGAACCTGTCTTTTCTTTCGATAAATTTCCTAATGTGAATAAGGAATTAGGTCCTGAAATGAAATCCACCGGAGAATCTATTCGGTTTATTAAAGATTTGTATGATCCTATCTTCCGGCAATTGAGTAAGGAAAAGAGCATGTATCTCAGCAGATGAATTTAATTTTTAATCCGGATAAAACCTTTTTAAAAAGTTATTTTTTGGAAATGGATACCTTTAATATTTTTCAACAAAAATGGATTATAGCTGTGAGATGTGGGAGTGCAGTTCACATTTTATGTTCATAGGTGTAAACTGATTTCAGGATTTTACTCCATCGAATTTCTCCTTCACTCTTTCAACCATTTCGCTTATTGCCGGGCAAATGCCAATGTTGTCGTGAATCACATCGAGTTGCTCATCACTTAATTGAAGTCTGGCAGGCGGATAAGTTCTGCATCCCGTTGGTCTTATTTCATAAATGGAGCATTTATTATCCTCAGCCAGAAAGGGACAAGGAAGAATCTTTATCAGAAATTCATAATCCGGGTGAGGCGTAAGGTATTTTTTGATGAAGTCCTTTTCTTTCATCGCAAAATGCTGTGAAATTCTTTTTACATCTGGCTTCTCAAAAACAGCAAGGGATGTTCTGCAGCAGTTGGCGCAATCCATGCAATTAATGTGAGCGAATGCCTCGTCATTATAAATCCGGAATGCTTTGGTCAGTCCTGCCGGTCTTTTCTTTTTCAGCCGCTTGAAAAGTATCCTGTTTTCTTTCCGCTCTGCCTTTGCTTTTGAAGAAACAGTGGCGATTTTTTGCTGGTATTCTGGTGTGCTTGCCATAGTAATTTATAGGCGTTAAAGATAAAGCTAACGACCTTGCCTCAGGATGCGATAAACATACTTGCCAACAATGTCAAATTCGATGTTGACCTCATCACCCTCATGCAGTAAGTGAAAATTGGTATTGTTAAAAGTATAGGGTATGATGACTGCAGAAAATTTTTTCTTTGAAGGCTTAATTACGGTTAAAGCAACTCCGTTAATGGATACTGATCCTTTATCGGCGAGTAGTGGAGAATATTTTTCATCATATCGAAACTCAAAAAGCCAGCTCCCGTTTTCCGATTTAATTTTTTTACACACCGCAACTCCATCGGCATGCCCCTGAACAAGGTGACCATCAATTCTTCCCCCGAAAAAATCGGGGCGGGCATTCATCAACATTGAACGTTCGAGATTGATCATATCACCCGCTTTCTTTATGCTTAGATTGGATCTCCTTAGCGTTTCCTTTACTGCCGTTACTTCATGTTGATTTCCGCTTACATTAACCACAGTCAAGCAAACACCATCGTGTGCTACACTCTGGTCAATTTTCAATTCAGAAGAAATTGCTGACTCAATAGTGAAGTGCCTGTTGCTGCCTTCTGCAATTACAAAAGCAATTTTCCCCAGTGATTCTATGATGCCGTTGAACATGTGAATAGTTGTTACAGAGTTCTTAGTCTCTGATCCTAAGTCATAATTACGGTGTCCTCAGTACATAGAACAATGTAAAAATGGGAGAAAAAAATTGCTTAAGGCATTATCTGAAAAGATGAATGTATCCGCTCAACGCGGATCCTATTTTTTGCTGTGCGCTGAAAACATCGCAAACATAATAGTAAACCGCAGCGGGAGAAGACTTTCCTGACTGCTGATCTCTTCCATCCCAGCCAATAAGGGGGTCAGTAGTCGCAAAAATCAAATCACCCCATTGATCAAAGATCTTCATGTTTACCTTATCAACAAATCTTATCGGAAGGAACGGATGATAGGTATCATTATGTCCGTCGCCGTTGGGTGTAAACACATTCGGCAATTCATATACCGGGCAATTGTCAACGCATACCTCATTGGAAAATGAGCTTTCATTGTTGTTCGAATCAATTGCGGTGACTACATAACAGCCTTGAACGGAATTATCGAGCACATGGGTGAACGTAAGAGAAGTTCCATCGGATATTGTGTCAATTACCTGTAAACCCGCATCTGATGCAGGGGAAAAATAAATCAGATATCTTATTACATCTGCAGCACAATTCGGATCACTGAAGGTCCATATCAGTTGATTAATGAATCCAGATAATGCAAAATCAGGAGTATTGCAAATATTGTGAACCTCAAGAACCGGCGGGCATGGGGCAACGGAATCTACCGGTACAGCACATTGGTCTTCACTATAGTTTATTATCGGATCAATAAATCCGGGAGCGGAATAACTCCCCCCACTTTTTATACGGTAGCATTGCTCCACCAAGTTGGGAAGATTGCCATCAATAAAACTTTGGATATTGCTTATGCCAACGGAATCAAAAGTTCCGCTGTTATTCTTTCTGTAAATTACATACGAAGTATTATTCCATGGAACTTCTTCATTCCAGGATAATGAAACAAGATGATCACTTCCGATGGTAGTTAAATAAACACTTGAGGCAATTTCAGTTTCACCGATAAAGTGTTCGTTTGAATAGAATCCGATTTTGTATGAATATGGGTTATCCTGAGTGTTTAAGCCCTGATCATTATAAACCGTATCAGCTAACAAGGAGAAACCAGGCGCACTGATGGAATCAATCCGCTGCATAGGTCCGCCCGGAAAACCCTGTGATCTCCAGATCACATATTTGTAGGGACCCGGATGTTGTATGGAATCGAATAAGTTGCGATCCGGCTTTGACCACGCAACATACATGGTACCTGTAGTAGTACTTGTTGCAGTGACACTAACATTCGTGATAACAGGAATAATTTTAGCAAGCTGCGCACAGGCTTCATTCGAAGGCAGACTATATACATTATTATAGTAGATGAAAACATTCTGTGATAGTGCTTTGTCTGCAAACTCAGCAAGAATGCGGTAACAATACTGCTTTCCGATCTCAGTGGTTTGATCGAGATACGAATAGTCAGCAAGATGCTCTGAGAGCTTTGTGTAGCCCTTCCCTACCAATCCTACACCACAGGTATCGGGTTCAAAGGGATTACTGCCCTCCCTTCTCCATACTGAAAAACCAATGAAGCGTGTAGCAGTTGCACAGTTATACGGATTACTCCACGTTACTGAAATATCATTTCCGTTTTCCGTAGCCACCACATTTTGCGGAGCCGGGGCTACCACTGTGATCAGCCAGTTCTCGAGATCAACAAGCGGAGTAAAATAGCTGTCTTCTGCCTTAAATATAACCTGGTAAAATGATGACCGGACATGATCACAAGTGGTATTCCAGGTAAATGTTCCGCTCGCCTCCTGAATGCCGGATGTGGAAGTGAAACTTGCCTGATCAGCAGGTACATCATAGGGGCCCCCGTTAGAGGTGAACGTAACCGTTTGATTAAAATCCGGATCAGTAGCAGATACATTAAGTACAAGTGTAGTACCTGCCACCACACAAGTATCATGAACTGCTGCAACATCAGGCGGCCGGTTGTTCACACTGTCAACAATAACTTCCATGTCACGAACCATGGTACCAATGCAAACACCGCTGCGATATTCCCGGATCAGGATGGCGAAATTGTAAATCCCAATAAAGTAGGGGTCAAACCAGTCCACTTCGCCTGTATAGGGATCAATCGTAAAAGTATTTCCCGGTGGAGTGAAATCCACCTCATTTGGATCAACATATTTTGCAACCTGAACATTTTCTGCTTTGCGCGGAACAATAAATTCGAAAGAAAGCGAGTCACCGTCAGGATCGTAAGCATTCGGATTATGTATGTAAGGAAAATGAACATTGCCAAAATCAATCGGGGGATTCAGAAGAATCGGAGAATTATCGTATCCGTAGAATGCAGGGTCAAGAATTCTCAATGAATCTTCTATGTAGAATGGCTCATTAACACTGTTACCGGCATTGATATTTTTGATACCGGCTATCCTGTTCGGATCAGTGATTGACATTACAAATGTTCCCAGGCCGGGATAAGTATGTGTGCCGGTATATTCATTGGATTTGATATCATTTCCAAGTAAAACACCCTGGCCACCGCCATTGGTTCGGGGCAGGGTATCCATGATTCCATCCCCCCACTTAATTTCCAGGCTATCACGGTCTGCAGCCTGCGAGCTTGCTTTGGTATAAGTATGCACTACAATCATGTAAGTATATCCTGAAACATGAGTGTAGGTTATTTCACCTGC
>JBDSEA010000014.1:0-4546 GCA_039920305.1 Chitinophagales bacterium | reverse complement strand
TTTGTGCTTGATAAGCTCGCCGCCGCGGGCAACCAGTATTTCGTGCGGCAGTCCTATCCGCGCGGCATGACGGAAAGGGACAAAGGTATCAGCCATTGCTTTCTGATTACTCATTACACTGAAGCAGGGAACGCGCAACAGCACATAAGCTCGCTTAAAACCGGCTCGCATGCTTTTCTGTATGAATGGAATAATCAAGACCACCGTGGAAAATTGAAAATTGCTGCAGGTCAGCCGGAAGGATATAAAATTTATTCGGCCCTGCTGCATCAGGATTATAAGGCGATGATCACGGGAGTGGTGAAATCAAAGATCAGGGACTACATCAGGTCGCAGCTTCAATGGCGGCCAGGAAGAAATGAAGAAGTGGTCCCGCATTTTACTTTACAATATGGTGAGCTGTTTGTTATTTTAACCTGGCGCAGCTTAGAGGTAAGGGTGCGCTTAAGTGATATAGAAAAAAGACAATAAAATGTGCTACGATCTTGCATTCGACACCACCATTGAGAGCATTCTCGACTACTTTCCGAACCTGCAATTCAGTGATCAAACCACTATTCATTTTGATTTTCGTGCGCATTACCAGGCGCAGGGATATCCAAAATACCCGGTGATCATCCGGGAGAGGGGGTTGCCATCGCTTGTGATGTTTGAATGGGGGGTGATTGCAAATTATATGGATACGCCTGAGAAGATAAAAAAGATGCGCAACAGCATGTGCAATGCACAGAGCGAGAAGATACTGGATGATAAGAGATCAGTGTGGTACCGCCTGAAGAAAAACCGGTGCGTGATCCCGACCAGCGGAATTTATGAGCACAGGGAAGTGAAGGGGTTCAAAAATAAAATTCCGTACTTCGTTAAAATTGCAAACCGGAACGTGTTTTTTCTGCCGGGTCTTTACGAGTATTCAAAACCTGATGTCGAAACAGGGGAAATGACCGGAACCTTTACACTCATCACCCGGAGCGCAAATGACCTGATGCGCAGCATTCACAACGGGGGAGAAAACCAGTTTCGCATGCCGTTGTTTCTTCAGCCGGAACAGGCTGCAAAATGGATTGATCCCAGCCTCACAGAAGAACAGATCCGGGAGATACTGCAATACGAATTACCCTCTGAGGAACTTGTGTACCATACAGTATTTACCATCCGGGGAAAGAATTTAAGAACGGATCAGCAGCCGCAGCATGCGCCTTTTGAATGGGCAAATCTTCCGCCGCTCGGTACTGATGCAGTTGAGGAGAACACCCTGTTCTGAATTTGATTAAAAGCATTCTGCGAAGGGATGTGACCCGCAGACGGCGGATAACTGTAACAGGGTAAATATGCTCAGGCAAATACGATTATTTTTTTGGTGTCTTTGCGGGTGCAGCAATTTTTTTTCCTTTCTTCTTTTCTTCCTTTAATAATTTATCATAGCCACCTTTCTGATAAAACTCACATACAGGACGCATCAGGCACTCAGGGCACAGTGGACGCGGGCGGCAGATTTCCCTGCCCAAAAATGACATGGCCATTCCTGCCTCACCCCAGTCCATTTCCTTCACCCGGCCCATGATTTCCTCTTCGATTATTTTCGGATCGCTGCTTTTTGCAATACTCAGGCGCTGCGCTACACGAACCACATGAAGATCCACCATCACTCCTTCCGCCCTTACTCCTGCTTCCCTCATGATCACATTCGCTGACTTTCTTCCGATACCAGGCAGCACTACCAGTTCATTCATCGTTAACGGAATATCCTGCGCGCCTTTCAACTCCTTTGCAATGGCAATCATCCAGCTGATCTTTTTTGCTCCTCCCGGAACTCCTTTTAAGAGCGGCAGAATTTTTTCCGGAGCTGCTTTTTGTAATGCCTTGAGATCAGGATAGGCAGCAAAAAAAACCGGGGCAATCTTGTTGATATATGCATCTGATGACCGGGCGGAGAGCAGCACCATCATCATCAGCTGATGGTTGTTTTTATATTCCAAAGGGTGCTTTTTACCCTTGTATTTTTTTATCAGGGGAAGTATGGCCTTCGACCATTGAGGTTGAGCTGTTGCCATGGGATGATGCAGATCAAAAGTAAATAAGGTTCCGGTATTGAAACACACCGGCTATCCTCAAAAAGCTACTTTCATAATTATTTCAGTAAGTCAATAGCTTTTATCGAGGATGTCAGCAAGCCGGCACGAACTGATCGTAAAGATTATTTTATTACATTTGACCCATTGAATGGAACAAAACAAATATTTGCAATTCTATTAGCGGCATTTATGCTGGCTCTGGTATTTGTTCCGTGCACTGA
Organism: Chitinophagales bacterium; assembly: GCA_039920305.1. GTDB lineage: Bacteria > Bacteroidota > Bacteroidia > Chitinophagales > UBA10324 > DASRAJ01. The sequence goes on along the minus strand of JBDSEA010000014.1, from coordinate 2,253 downwards.
TATTTGTGATGCTCCAACTCACACTGCACCCTCTAATTTGCAGCAAGCACAAGGTCATCACGAACAGCATCATGACCTTTGTTCACCATTTTGTGTTTGCGCTTGTTGCTCTACCTCAATGTCGGTAAATTACTCTTCAGATTTTATAATTCACTTTAATCAACTTTCAAAGCAAGTTGTTCCTTTTAGTCATTCCCTGATTTTGGAGTTGACATTCTCCATCTGGCAGCCGCCAAAAACCTGTTAAGCAAATTTTATTCTGTAAGTAGTTTGTTCCTGAATATTCAGTCAGGTTCCTTATGAATTTATCACCTGCATTCAGTAACAGATAGTTCCCCAATAACTCGCTTCCAGGATTAATCAATTCATTTCATTAAAGAAAAAGAATTCGTTGCCATTCCCTTCTGGCAGTATTATCAAAATAAATCTGATCGTCCTGGCCTGGCTTGTTCTTGTAATCATTTTCGCTGCCAAAGTATTTCATTTCATAAGCTATCACCTAAAATAATCATCATAAATGTTAGATAAGATTATTGCTTTCAGCATAAAAAATAAATTTATCGTTGGCTTGATGACCCTGGCACTTATAATTTGGGGGATATGGAGTGCCACAAAATTGCCAATTGATGCAGTGCCCGACATTACAAACAATCAAGTACAAATAATTACACTTTGCCCTACCCTTGCAGGTCAGGAGGTAGAGCAATTGGTAACCTATCCTATTGAACAAAGCATTGCCAACCTTCCCGATTTGGAGGAGTTGCGCAGCATTTCACGGTTTGGACTTTCGGTTATTACTGTTGTGTTTGACGATAAGGTGGATGTGTATTTTGCACGGCAACTCATTAATGAAAAATTAAAAGAGGCTGGCGAGAAAATTCCAAAAGGAATTGGCACTCCCGAATTAGCTCCTGTCAGTACTGGATTGGGAGAGGTGTATCAATACATTATTCATCCGAAAAAAGGAAGTGAAAAAAAATATTCTGCCATGGACTTGAGAACCATGCAGGATTGGATTGTTTCCCGGCAACTCTACGGAACTCCCGGTATTGCAGAGGTAAACAGCTTTGGTGGAAAACTAAAACAATACGAAGTTGCGGTTAATCCTGATAAACTTCTGGCAATGAATGTTTCTATCCCTGAAATATTTTCTGCCTTAGAAAAGAATAATGAAAATACGGGAGGCGCATACATTGACAAAAAACCTAACGCCTATTTTATTCGCGGTGTCGGCTTGGTGAATTCAATGGATGATATAAAAAATATTGTTGTAAAAAACAGCCCCAATGGCATTCCGGTTCTAATTAAGGATGTGGCTGAAGTTCACTTTGGCAGTGCTGTCCGTTACGGTGCCTTAACATACAACGGTGAAGTAGATGCAGTAGGCGGAGTGGTAATGATGCTAAAGGGTGCAAACAGTGCTGAAGTTGTAAACAGAGTTAAAGATAAAATGCAAACTATACAAAAATCTTTACCTGCTGATGTATTAATTGAACCCTATCTGGACAGAACTGATTTAGTGAACCGGGCGATAGGTACTGTAGAAAAGAATCTTATGGAAGGCGCATTGATTGTAATTTTTGTGTTGGTATTATTTCTTGGAAATTTCCGTGCAGGTTTAATTGTGGCATCTGCAATTCCCCTTTCCATGTTGTTTGCGTTGGGTATGATGAATGTGTTTGGAGTAAGTGCAAACCTTATGAGTTTGGGTGCAATTGATTTCGGTTTGATAGTAGACGGTGCAGTAATTATTGTAGAAAGTATTTTTCACCGCATCAGTCAAAGTCATTTGCAGGCAAACGGAAACAGGCTAACGCAAAAACAAATGGATGCCACTGTTTTTGAAAGCGCAAAGAGAATGATGAGTTCCGCGGCTTTCGGACAAATAATTATTCTGATAGTGTATTTACCTATTTTATCATTAATAGGCATTGAGGGAAAAATGTTTCGTCCAATGGCTCAAACGGTTTCCTTTGCCATTCTGGGTGCCTTTATTCTTTCACTTACATATATCCCAATGGCCTCTTCTGTTTTTCTCAGCAAGAAAACATCGCACAAAAAGAATATATCCGACAGAATGATGGATTTCTTTCAGCATCTCTATACACCGCTTTTACAAAAAGCCATCAAGGCAAAAACAATAGTAGTTGCAATCAGTGTTGCTGTTTTTTTCATCAGTGCATTTCTCTTTATAAGAATGGGAGGTGAATTTCTTCCAAACCTCGCGGAAGGCGATTTTGCTTTTCACTGCAT
>JBDSEA010000013.1:0-36923 GCA_039920305.1 Chitinophagales bacterium | reverse complement strand
GGTTGCTGAAGTTCCTGCGGATTCCCTCGTGCTTGGTGGGGGTGCACCGGTGTATGATCGTGAGTATTCCCTTCCTGAATACCTGAAACACATCAATGAGTTTCATCACGATGTTATTGTTGAGCCAGCTGACTTGCGAAGCATTGCATTGAAGCTGATTTCACTTCCCAATATAGCTTCAAAAAAATGGATCACACAACAATACGATTCCATGGTTGGCATTGCAAACACTTCTGTAAATGCGCAATCTGATGCCGCAATCATCAGAATGAGGGACAGCAGCAAGGCACTCGCAATTACCACCGATTGCAATGCGCGGTACATCCACGCTGATCCTGAGAAAGGGGCAATGATTGCAGTTGCCGAGGCTGCAAGAAATATTGTTTGCTCAGGAGGCATCCCTGTCGCTGTTACCAACTGCCTGAATTTCGGAAACCCTTACAATCCAGAGGTGTACTGGCAATTCGTGAATGTGATTCAGGGAATGGGAGAAGCCTGCAGGAAATTCGATACGCCGGTAACCGGCGGCAATGTTAGTTTTTACAATCAATCAGCAGATGATGGCCCGGTATTTCCAACCCCCGTGATCGGCATGATCGGACTTCTGGAAGAGCATGGATATGCGATGACCCTTGAATTCCGCAATGAGGGAGATCTGATTTATCTTATTGGTGAATCCCGGAATGATCTGGGTTGTTCAGAATATCTGACGAACGTCTGCGGAGTACGATTTTCTCCGGCACCGCACTTCAGCCTGGAAGAAGAATTTGAGTTGCATGAAACCATCAGGGCTTTGATTAAAGGTAACCTGATTGAATCCGCGCATGATGTTTCTGATGGAGGCTTGTTTACCACACTCCTTGAATCAGCAATGCCAAGCGATCTTGGATTTGATATTTCTACCGATGAAAATTTCAGGAAGGATGCTTTCCTGTTTGGAGAAAGCCAGAGCCGCATCGTGGTCAGCATTCAGCCTGAAAAGCAAAATGACTTTATTGAAGCCATGATGGGCAAGACCATTGATTTCAATTTACTTGGTGAGGTAACACCCTCAAACATCATTATTGATGCTGCCGATTGGGGTGATGTGAAAGAATGGAAGGAGGTTCATGAAAATGTGATCGGAAAGGAAATGGAAGAGAATGTTTAGGGTTTGGTCAATTAAGACTACACCTATAAGTTAAGTTTTGTCACCCAACGGGGAGGATTAGTCTCAAAATTTCACAAGCATTTAATCATCTTTCGGAAAAAAATCCCAATTTAGAAATGAATTTAAAAAAAGCGAAAGAAAAATGAAAAAGCTTTTGATTATTGGATTGAATCAGAAAATGATGGCAGAACTTATTCTTTTCAAATGTCCGGTAAGTATGGCCGGAAAGCGCGCTACGTCAAATAAGTTAATAAGAATGAAATTACTTTGAAATTTTATCAGGAATTTTACAATGAAAAAAATGAGTTGATAGAAGTGCACGAGAAGTATCCCGTTGACAAAGGCCATCAATAGCTAAAACAAAATGGAAATCACAAAAGATAAAACCGCAAAGAAACTGCGGAGCTACCTGCAAAATAAAATTTCCCTTACTGAATTAATTGACTGGGCAGAGAACGTGATTATGAATTCCAATTTTCGTAATGGTGATGAAAAAGATTTGCGGGAAGTACTTGGCAAACTGGGTCTCGCTGATGTGAAAGAGTTTAGTCTGAGCTGGGAAGATTGCGGGAAGATGATGCGCAAGCTTGGCTATACAATCAAGGTGGACGCTACGGCTGCGTGACTATTGCATTGGCTACCCGATTGAACTATCTGCACCATACAATTTAAAAAAGCAATTGAGGGTTTTTGTACGTTGATGAAAAAGTGTTGACTGGCACCCGATGAAAATCAGCATCAACATTGGTCAGTTTGAACCGGCTTGATGATTACTTGTACCCGCGTTCAAACAAATCCTTCATCACCTAACTTTGCATTCGATGAACAGCAGTACAACGATCAATACTATTCTCGAGTCAGTTAGTGTTTCTCCTGATATAAAACTCATTGCTGTAAGGGTTGCAGAAGGAAACCGAATTAGTATCGAAGAAGGATTGATCTTGTACAACGAAGCCGAACTCGGCTTACTCGGGGCACTTGCAAATCACATCCGCGAAAAAAAGTTTGGCAGCAAGACTTTCTTTAACCGGAACTTTCACATTGAGCCAACAAACAAATGCGTGTTCGACTGTAAGTTCTGTTCATACGCAAGAAATTTTCAGCCGCAGCAGGATGGGTGGGAACTAAGCGGCGAGCAGATGCTTGACATGGTTAAGAAGTACGATGGCATTCCGATTACGGAAGTTCATATTGTAGGCGGGGTTCACCCTAAAATGGATATTTATTTTTTTGCGGATCTCATTCGTAAAATCAAAGCGCACCGCCCTGATCTTCATGTTAAAGGATTCACTGCAGTTGAACTGGAGTACATGTTTCGTAAAGCCAGGGTCAGCTATGAAGAGGGATTAAAGATTTTGAAAGATGCCGGCCTGCAATCATTACCCGGCGGCGGGGCGGAAATTTTCCATGATGAAATAAGAAGCATCATTTGCAAGGACAAAGCAACATCTGAGGAGTGGCTTGGTATTCATAAAGCTGCACACCGCATGGGAATGCATTCCAACTGTACGATGCTTTACGGTCACATTGAAACATATCATCACCGGCTTGATCACATGAGCCGGCTGCGGGAACTGCAGGACAAAACAAATGGGTTCAATTGTTTCATTCCCCTGAAATTTCGAAACCAGGATAATGAGATGTCGAATATTTCAGAAGCTTCAATCATTGAGGATTTACGGTGCTATGCAATGGCAAGAATTTTCCTCGATAACATTCCGCACCTCAAAGCCTATTGGCCTATGATCGGGAGGCAAACTGCTCAACTGCTGCTGAATTTTGGCGTGGATGACCTCGATGGCACTATTGACGATTCAACGAAAATTTATTCCATGGCAGGCGCCGAGGAGCAGCACCCCGCGATGAGCACGCAGGATATTGTTGAGTTAATCAAGCAGGCGGGAAAGCATCCTGTTGAGCGTGATACATTGTACAATGAGATTAAGGATTATAGTAATTTCATTTTTGAAGAGAAAAAGAACAGCTTTATTGAGTTGTCTATTCTGAATTGAATCATTGAGATTTGTAAAAACAATCAAAATGTCAGCCATTATTTTTAAAAGCCCTGTAAAGGATAATAATATTTTGAATCCTTCGAAGTATCGAAAAAAAATCTCCGATAAAAAAAAGTATCACGTTGTACTAATTGACTACCAAGGCTACCTTGATCATGATAGGGATATGGAAAAAGAGGTTATGAAAAACATCTTCAAGGAATGTGCGTGGGTGGATTCGATCTATGATCATTATGATGATTTCAAATGATCGAATTTCATTTTGGTGATCTCTTCCTCGCAGAATTTCAGTTTACTTCAGGAAAAAGCTCTAAGCTCAGGCCAGGAATGATCATCCTTGATTCAAAAGATGATGATGTGCTATGCGCAACGATTACAAGTCCGTGTCGAGATACAGTTTATAATATACAAATTTCCAAATGGAAAGAAGCAGGATTGCTTCAGCCTTCAATTATTCGGTGTCATTAGCTTTGGACAATGAAAAAATTAAAAATTCATAGGAGGATTGGAAAATTACAATCAATTGATAAGTCAGCATTTGTGAAAGTCTTCAGAAATATCGTGTGAAAATTAAAGTTTGACTAAACAACTCTTCATTATTCGCCACGGCGAAACTGATAACAACAAGCAGGGAATTGTACAGGGTAGGGGTGTTAATCCTTCACTGAATGACATAGGAAGAGAACAATCACTTCTTTTCTACCAGCGTTATTGCAATCAGCCTTTTGAGATTATTTATACTTCAACATTGCGTCGTTCATATGAGAGCGTCAGCCTTTTTATTGAAAAAGGAATTCCATGGGAGCGGCATGCCGAGCTCGATGAAATCAGCTGGGGGATTTTCGAAGGTCAGCCGGTAACTCCTGAATTTAAAGCACTGTATCAGCAACTTCAGGAGGATTGGAAAGCAGGAGATTTTAATCAAAAAGCTGAAGGCGGAGAGTCTCCGGTCGAAGTGAGTTTGCGTCAGATGAAATTCATTCAGTATCTGCTTTCAAAACCTGAAAAAGAAATTCTCATCTGCATGCACGGCAGAGCCATACGGATGTTTCTTGCCAACCTGCTTGGTGAGGATTTATCTGCGATGGAGAAATATCCTCACTCGAATCTTACACTGTACAAACTTATTTTTGACGGTGAGCGTTTTTCCATCACTATATATAACAACAGGGATCACCTTAAGGTATGACAAATAAAATAAGAGTTGGGGCAGTTTCCTATCTCAATACCAGACCCTTCATTTATGGCCTGGAGCATTCATCAGTTAGAGGTGCTATAGAGCTATCACTGCACCAGCCTGCTGTAATTGCTAAAAGGTTGCTGAATGGTGAAATTGATTTAGGATTAGTTCCAGTGAGCATTCTTCCCGAGATCAATGATTCATATATTATTTCGGATTTTGGAATTTGTTGTGATGGCGAGGTTTCATCAGTAGTGATCTGCTCGCAGGTGCCGCTTAAGGATTCAGAAAAATTATTTATTGATTACCAGTCAAGAACATCCGCAGCATTAACACAAATGCTCGTAAGAGAATACTGGAAGGTTTCACCGAGATTGGTGCAGGCATCCCCGGGCTATGAAAAACAGGTGATGGGAAAATATGCGGGTCTGTTTATCGGTGACCGTGCTTTGAAGCTGAAAGAAATGTATGATTATGTATATGATCTTGGGGAGGCATGGAAGAGTTTCTCAGGAATGCCTTTTGTTTTCGCATGCTGGGTTGCTAATAAAAAAATGGATGAAAACTTTACCAATTTATTCAGCCAGGCTCTTCAATCAGGCCTTCATGATATTGATAAAGTGATTGCTATGGAACAGATATATTTTCACGGTGTGAATGTTCAGGAGTATCTTGGAAAAAGAATTCAGTATCATATTGATGCAGAGAAGAAAAGGGCAATGAGTTATTTTCTCGGCCTGCTTGATCATAAGCAGGAAGCTGTTTTATAAGTTGTTGAAGTTTTTTATTATGAATGCCATTCTTCAGATCCTTACGGTTTTACCGTTGTAATCTATTGCTGTTCAAATAACTTTGCAGGTTCAAATTGCACTATTAAATGATTTCAATCATCCCAAAAGAATTTGCCTCACGCCACATTGGTGTTACAGATCAGGAGATTCAACAAATGCTAAGCGTCGTGGGTTGCGATACGCTGGATCAACTTGTTAGCGAAGTAATTCCGGGTGATATACGGTTAAAAAACAATCTTGGTTTGCCTGAGGCGATGAGTGAATACGAATACCTCAATCACATTCGTACTGTTGCATCAGAAAACAAAATCTTCCGGACCTATATCGGAATGGGGTATTACAATACCATTACACCTTCGGTAATACTGCGAAACCTGTTTGAAAACCCTGGATGGTACACTCAATATACCCCTTACCAGGCAGAAATTGCTCAGGGAAGACTGGAATCATTGCTGAACTTTCAAACCATGGTGATTGACTTAACCGGAATGGAAGTCGCTAATGCTTCATTACTTGATGAAGCGACCGCTGCGGCAGAAGCAATGCTCATGTTATTCCATGCCCGTGAAAGCAATAATCCGGAAAACAATAAATTTTTTGTCTCCGAAAAGCTTTTCCCCCAGAACATTGATGTGCTTAGCACTCGTTCGGAGCCACTGGGGATTCAGCTCGTGATTGGTGACCATCATCAGTTTGATTTTGAAGAAAATTTTTTCGGTGCCATACTCCAGTATCCGGATGGCGATGGCAGGGTGGAAGATAACACTGAATGGATTCTTCAGGCACACGCAAAAGGAATTAAGGTAATCCTGATCTCGGACCTGATGGCGCTTACGTTGTTGAAAACCCCGGGAGAATCAGGTGCAGAAGTGTGTGTTGGATCAGCACAGCGCTTTGGTGTGCCTCTTGGTTATGGAGGACCTCATGCCGCATTTTTTGCAACTAAAGAGGAATTTAAGCGACAGATGCCCGGCAGAATTATCGGTGTGTCAGTTGATGCTCATGGGAACCAGGCTTATCGAATGGCATTGCAAACAAGAGAGCAGCACATCAAGCGTGAAAAGGCAACATCCAATATTTGTACAGCGCAGGCATTGCTTGCAAACATTGCAGCAATGTATGCAGTGTATCACGGCCCCAAGGGACTGGAAGAAATTGCTTCAGCCATTCATGAAAGTGCTGTTTCATTAAGTACCCGGCTGGAACAGATGGGATACAGGCAGGTAAATGATTTTTTCTTTGATACTTTGAAGATTCTTGCAGGTGAAAATGATCAGTCTTTTCAGCAGAATGTAAAATCCATTTCAGAGAAAAATCAAATCAATTTCCGCTATTTCAATGATGGAGGTATCGGCATTGCGCTCGATGAAACAGTATCAAAAAAAGATATAGATAGTGTAATCAGTGTCTTTGCAGAAGCTTGCGGAAAAAATAAAACTGGAAATTCAAATCATCTCCCTGAAAGAATTCCTTTCCCGTTTAAACGAACAACTCCTTTTCTTACTCATCCGGTATTCAACACGCATCATTCTGAATCGCAGCTCATGCGCTATATGAAATCACTGGAGAATAAGGATCTTGCATTGAACACTTCGATGATATCATTGGGCTCATGCACCATGAAGCTAAACGCGGCAAGTGAGATGATCCCTGTAAGTTTTCCTGAATTTTCTCAGCTGCATCCATTTGTTCCCGTTGAGCAGGCAGGTGGTTACCAGCAAATAATTAATGAACTGGAACAAATGCTCTGCTCGATTACCGGGTTTACTGCCTGCTCATTGCAACCGAATTCCGGTGCCCAGGGTGAATATGCAGGTCTTATGGTTATCATGGCTTATCACCGTGATCGGGGGGATCACCACCGGAATGTTGCGCTTATTCCCTCCTCAGCTCATGGAACAAATCCTGCAAGTGCTGTGATGGCAGGTATGAAGGTAGTAGTAATAAAAAGTGATGAAGACGGAAACATTGATCTTGCTGATTTAAAAGCAAGGTCGGAGATGCACAGGAATGACCTTGCATGCCTGATGGTCACTTACCCGTCAACACACGGAATTTATGAGGAGCACATCCGTGAAGTTTGCGGGATCATTCACAACCACGGCGGCCTGGTTTATATGGATGGTGCAAACATGAATGCCCAGGTGGGGCTTACAAACCCTGCTGCCATCGGTGCGGATGTAAATCATTTAAACCTTCATAAAACCTTTGCGATTCCGCATGGCGGCGGCGGTCCGGGCATGGGACCGATTTGTGTGAATGATAAGCTGGCAGCTTATCTTCCTTCACATCCTGTAATTAAATGCGGAGGAGAAAAAGGGATTCATGCTATTTCTGCTGCACCGTGGGGAAGCGCAAGCATCCTTATTATTTCATATGGTTATTTAATGATGCTGGGTGAGAAAGGATCAAGGCTCTCAACAGAAATTGCCATTCTGAATGCCAATTATATCAAGTCAAGATTAGAAAAGCACTTTACGATATTATATGAAGGAAAAAATGGTAGATGCGCCCATGAAATGATTGTGGATATGCGCGCGTACAAAAGTGCAGGAATTGAGGTTGAAGATATTGCCAAGAGGCTGATTGATTACAGCTTTCATGCGCCAACGGTTTCTTTTCCTGTTCCCGGCACCATGATGATAGAACCCACAGAGAGCGAAGACCTGGCAGAACTGGATCGTTTTTCCGATGCATTAATTTCAATACGCAATGAGATTCAGGAGATAACCGGTGGACTTGCCGATAAACGGGACAATGTCTTAAAAAATGCTCCCCACACCCTGCATGAGGTAACCGGCAATGACTGGAAGCATTCTTATTCACGCGGCAAAGCAGCTTTTCCGGTGCCATTTCTTAAGCACAATAAATTCTGGGCATCGGTGGCGCGCATAAACAATACCTACGGTGACCGTAATCTGATCTGCAGCTGCCCACCGGTTGAGAGTTATGCTGAGGAATCGGCAGGTGCATGATCTTTAATGATTTACCGGGTATTGATTCAACTATTTTTTCCGGCGGTTTGCTCTGTCGCCTTCATTGTATATCTTTGCCCTCCCTAAAATCAAAAACATCTTAAGTAACGAATGAATACTCATTATGAAACCGTAATTATCTTTTCGCCGCTTTTGTCCGATGATGAGGTGAAAAGAGAGGTTTCAAAATATACCCGGATGGTCACCGATGGCGGTGCTGCCATTCTTGAAGAGCGGCAGTGGGGCTTACGCCAGCTCGCTTTTCTTATTGAAGGAAAATCCAACGGAATTTATTTTATCATGGAATTCTCCGGACCCGGTACACTCCATCAAAAGCTCGAAGTAGAATTCAAGCGCGATGAGAATATTATGCGATGGCTTACGGTTAAGCTGGATAAAGATGCCATTGAATACAATGACAGGCGCCGTAAGGGTCTGGTGGGCAAGAAAAAGGATGCCGCAGAAGAAGTTAAGCCGAATATTGCATCACCCGTCGCTAATCTCCAACCCACTGCATAATGGCAACAAGAAATCCCAAAGATATTAAGTATCTCACCAGTCAGAAGATGGTGAAGCGCCCGAAGAAATTCTGCCGCTTTAAGAAGTATAACATCCGGTACATTGATTATAAGGAGACAGAATTCCTTCTCAACTTTATCAATGAGCAGGGGAAAATTTTACCACGCCGCCTTTCCGGCAATTCATTGAAATACCAGCGAAAAGTCGGGCAGGCAATTAAGCGCGCCAGGCATCTCGCTCTTTTGCCATATGTTACTGACCTTTTAAAGTAATTGAACCATGGATGTTATTTTGCTTCAGGATGTAGATAAGCTTGGGAAAGAAAATGAGCTTGTAAAAGTTCGCCACGGATACGCCCGCAATTTTCTTTTGCCCCGGAAGTTCGCTGTCGTAGCAGACGATTCACAAAAGAAAATGCTCAGTGAGCGCGTGAAGCAGGACGAGCGGCGCGAAGAGAAACTGGTTAAGGCCATTGTTCAGGTGCAGGATGTGCTGAAAAATACAGTTTATAGAATTGGCGCCAAAACCGGAACAAGCGGAAAGATTTTCGGCAGTGTTACTACGATTCAGCTTGCGCATGCAATCAAAAAACAATCAAACATTTCTATTGACCGCAAAAAGATAACCCTGCCGGATGATGTAAGTATGATTGGTGATTATAAAGCCGGTGTTTCATTGCATAAAGATGTGAATGTAGAAGTGGCTTTTGAAGTGGTGGCGGAATAAAATCTGATTAATTAAAAAAAATCTCAATTGTTAAAACAATTGGGATTTTTTTATGCTCATATATGAGCAATTTTCCTTTCTGAGAGATTTTTAGATAATTGATTAAAAGTTTAATAATTCTGGTATTGTGTGTAACATTTTGATATGATCAATCGCTTTACCTGTGCACCAAATCAAAATAGATGAAGATAAGAGGAGTGCATATTTACGTTTGGCGCCGCCAGACCTGTCATTACTTTATCAACTGCTAAAAGTGCCGCGGGTATGACGGTAAAGGAATACAATCAAAGTGTAGAGCTCTATGCAGATCGTGTATATCGCTTCATACTGAAAAATATGAGAAGCAGTGATGATGCACAGGATGTTGTTCAAAATGCATTCGAAATTTTGTGGAAGAATTATGAAGGAATTCAGTTTGAAAAAAGCCGCTCGTATTTATTCACAGTTGCCTATCATAACATGATTGATCAGTTCAGAAAGCGAAAAGGAGAAAGTGACATAAGTGATGAGCATTTGCAAATGCAGGGAAGCAGCTATCAATTTACAGGGGTGCGTGATGCGGTTGAGCAAGCCTTGAAAAACCTGCCGGAAATTCAGAAAACTGTTCTGATGCTGAGGGATTATGAGGGGTATTCTTATGAAGATATAGGACAGATAACTGAGTTGAATGAATCCCAGGTAAAGGTTTACATATTCAGGGCAAGAACAGCTATGAAAAATTATTTGGTAAGTACAGAAAATGCTATTTGACATGATCAGCCTTCAGAATTACGACGAATACCTAGTGCGGTACCTTGATGGTGAATGCTCACCACAGGAGATTGCAGCAGTAGCGTTATTTCTTATGAAGCATCCTGATTTGAATGCTGAGCTGAATGCACTTAAAGCCACTGTTCTTTCGGCTGATGAGAAAATTTTCTTACCCCGAAAGGAGCTTTTGAAGAAAGGAATTACCATGGCAAATTATGAGGAATACATGCTCAGAAAAATCGAAGGTGACCTGGCAAGGGGAGAATCAGGTGAGGTTGAGTCATTCATGGATGAGCATCCCGAATTACAGCGTGAAATGAATGCATTCACATCCGCAAGGCTGGTTTCAGATTTATCCGTTGTTTTTCCTGATAAAAATTCATTGAAAAAGAGAGATGGCAAAGTTGCAGTGATGTATGTAAGATATGCACTTGCGATTGCAGTAGCTGCCTGCCTGATGCTGATCATCATGATCAAAGGGATGCAGTGGAACGACACCGTATTCGACGTAGCAAATGCAACGGTTTCAGCAGCACAGCCCGAAGTCCTTGATCCTAATAAGTCTGACAATCAATTTTCTTATCAATCACTCGAGGAGGATAAAAAACTGCCTGTTTATTCAAGCGAGCCCGAAAACAGAGGTGTACAAAAATCCCTGGCAAATAAGGGGAATTCAGGCAGTCATTCTTACAATCAAAATGCTGATATTAACCATGATCATGATGCAGAATCTTCTTCATTTTATAATGATCCGGATAAAAAGTTAGTGACAGGTGATGATCAAATGACGAGGGTAGAGCATAAAATTCAAATGATCAATTATAGGCCAGCCTTCAGGAAGGCGCCCTATCGAAAACCGCCTGCATTGCCGCCCGCACAATATGCTTCCAGGAATAATAAACAGGGAAGCAAACTTACCACGGTTGCCGCAGCATTAGGAAGCGAATTGCTTCGGCTTTCCGGAAGGGAAGACTTCCTTAAAACAATTTCATCTTTTAATGATGAGATAAGTGAAAAGAAAAAACTGCCGGTGGCACTAACCATCAAAGGAAACAAATTCAGTTTTTATCATAAGTTTTTTAAGAAGCGTAATCAGTCATCTGCTCAACCAAAACAAAATTGAAATGAAAACATTGGCTATTGCTCTAATTGTAAGTCTTCCGATATTTCTTTCAGCTCAGCAAAAAAGCGATTCACAGGATTTGCAAAAGCAAATTGATCAGCTAAAAAAAGAGTTATACTCTAAAATTTCGATTTTACAGGATTCGCTGAGAATGCTGCAACAGCAATTACTCGTGGAAACACACGCGAATCCCGGATTTAAATCCTTTTCTGATGAGCCATTAGCATTTGATGAAAAAGCAAGAAAAACACATCCGGATGGCGTGCTTCGGAAGCATTGGTTCAATGGTGAAAGGGATTTGCAAGTGCCAGAGCCCCCTGCTTTTGATTATCACCTCATAGTGCCACCCGGGGACCTGGGATATTTCTACAATTTCAATTACCCTCCCACTCCGCCTTGTCCTGAAATTCATGAACAAAAGCAAAAGCATGAGTGGATGAAGATGCTTCCTTTCGGAAACCTTTTTAAAAGCAAGAAAAATAATTATCAACCGTAAAAAATTTAATAGAATGAAAAAAATGATCTTAGTTTTCCTCATGCTGATTTCTACCTCAGTGATTGCCCAGCAAAACAATACCTGGACCCCTGAGCAGCAGGAGCAATTCCGGCAGCAAATGGAAGCCTTCCGTGAACAGATGCAACAGCAGATGCAATCCCTTAAAGACTCATTGACCCGCATGCAGGAAAAATTAAATAACAATGGCTTTATACAATCAGATGAAATGCATTTTGAATTTCCGGAAATACCCGAAATGCCGCCCATGCCTGAAATGCCATCTGATGAGGGATTTTTTTTGAAGGAAGGACAGGATTCAACCGAGGTACGGTTGGGAAGATGGAATGTAGTTGTAAATGAGCACCATGATGGAGAAGATCGCGTTCATGTTTATAAGAGTGAGTCAGATGACGAGTGCAGCAATGAGAATGAACTGAAAAATGTTGAAACCAAATTTTTACTGCTTGATGTGGGTGTAAATAATTATTTCGCGAAAGGTTTTTCCTCATCCTTTCCACAGGGTTTCGAAAAGTTTGATCCGAATCCCGGTAAATCGTGGGTGGTAAACATCCATGCCATAGATCAGCGCCTGAATTTGATACGCTATCATTTATGGTTTGGTTATGGGGTTTATTTCGAATTAAACTCTTACAAGTACGATACTAAGAGTGTGATTATCCCGGGAATTGATTCGCTTGCATTTTCTTCCGGCGATGAATCTCTCAGCAAAAACAAGCTGTCCTGCGAATATGCAGGCATTCCGCTTACACTTCGCTATGAAAGTAATCCATCACACATGTCAAGCTCCTTTCACATCAGCGGTGGTGTTTTTGGTGAATATCTTTTAGGAGCACATATTAAAACAAAAAGCAGTACCGGCAAAAACAAAGTACACGACGATTTTAATCTAAACCGTGTGCGCTACGGAATTACTGCCCGTGCAGGATATGGCTGGTTGAATGTTTATACCAATATTAGCATCTCAGAATTACTGGTGGAGGGGTCTGGTCCAGTATTGTACCCTTTCTCCGCAGGACTTGCATTTGAATTCTGATAAAGGTGCATCCCACGTATAAAGTACTCACATCTTACCTGTTAAAAGTATCAGTGCTTTTATATCCGATCACCTGGTCATACCGGGTTCCGAAGGGATGGTAGTACACTAAAATCTGGTAACTGTTTTCCGTTTCATAGGAATTTCCTTCAAGCAGATCAAACGAATCTTCACCTTCCGGCTTTTCATCGGTTGAAAAGTAATATAGGTATTCATAATAACCCTGCTTAAGGTAAACACTTACCTCATATGTATCAGAAGCTGCATTGTATTGCAAGCGGTGTGAATCCTTCAATTGCCAGTCAGTAAATTTTGATAGCAGAAAAATTTTTCCATTTCTGAAAGGATAGTCTACCGGCAATGAAAACCTGACCCACAGGTATTCCGCCCTTGAATCCTCATCACTGTAATCCTGTGTGCCGGGAATAAATTTTCCATTAATATCCTTGCGTGAAAATGACTGAGCATTACCGCGGGACTGATCAGGAAGGAGGGTAATGATGGTTTCGTTTTTATTTTCTTCAATTGCTTTTACACGGTCACTTTTGTACCGTAGCGTTCTCGTATCAAAATATCTGAATTCTTTTCCCGCAGGAAAAGAAGTTTTTGCCGAATGTGTATAATCGAGCTGATCAGGTCTCACAAATTGCGGCTGTAAATCCGTAATCACATTATCCCATCTGAAGTTTTGAAGAAGAAGCACCTTTACCTCTGAGAAACCGTTCGAAATGTTCATTCCCCGGTGCTCAATGGTGAAGTTTACCTGCTGATGCGTTCTGTTGTAGCGGACGTCATCGGCTTGATTTATATCACTTGTAATCTGCAGTTTGTTGTCAATAACTATGAAACTTCTGGTTAAAATAATTTGTTCGGGATTTTCTTCTTCAAATACTTTTAAAATATAATTACCCGATTTCGTGATTCGGAAATCTGCTTTCGGAAAAAGAGCACTGTAATGAATATAAGTCTGATCAGTGCCAAAAGAAATCTGGTAATCCCGGATTTCCTGCTCACTAAACCCAGTTAAGTAATCGAATGTGCTTAATTCTGAGGGAGTCCAGTCATAATTACACTGAATCACGGTGTAGAAATAATTTTTCTTTTCACCTTGCAGATCATCAAACTCAAGATGGAGCTGTGATGGCCCGTTTAAGCCAATCACCGGATCTGAAAGAACGAGGGGTTCCACATAAAGCTGAACTGTACAGATGTTATCGTTTAATATTTTATCAGCAGCAAAGTCCATTTTAATCTGGGAGGAACAAAATTTTGAGCACAGGATTAAAAAAAGGGCATGTAGCGGAATTATTAATGTCTTCTTCATTTAAGGTTTGAACGAGCAGCCGGTATAAGTATTATGAGTTGAATTACTTTGATGTGTGAAAAATGAAATATTAAATCTCAGAATATTATTTCTTTATAGCTTGGTTCCGCTTCGGTATTTTTGAGGAGGCTCATTGATCTTTTTCAGCCTCACTGCAATTAAAAATAATTGATTGTTTATTCTGAACGCATTCAATGCCGTTTCTGCTGATCGTCACATATCTTGCATCATAAAATTGAAACAAGGTAAATTTAAATTGCTTGAACATTCATCTTAAGGTCAATAATATTCATGAGCTTACGATCGTGGCTAAAAAGATTTTAAATAGTTGTCCGCGAAAAAAGATTTTTGCATTTTTAGGTGAAATGGGATCAGGAAAAACAACGCTGATCAGTGCGATGTGTGAAGAGCTCGGAATAAACGGACAAGCTTCGAGTCCCACTTTTGCAATTATAAACGAATATTCCGGGGATGAGAAAATTTTTCATATTGATCTTTACCGATTGCGAAGTCTGGCTGAGGCCATTGATATCGGCATTGAAGAATACCTTGAATCAGGAAATTATTGCTTTATCGAATGGGCGGAGTTGATTGATAAGCTGCTGCCGCCGGAAACTGTTATTGTACGACTAAGTGAAGGTGAAAATAAGGAGCGCTTTATTCAGCTAAATTGCTGAGATTATGCAACGTAAAATAAAACTACCCGACGAGTTGAAATCAGGGATTGGGCTTGCGCCTGAAGAATCACTGGTGCAGGTTAAGCCCAGGCGAGAAAAGCTGTTTATTGGTATTCCGAACGAGCGGCAATTTCAGGAAAAGAGAATATCCTTAACTCCGGAGAGCATAGAGATCCTGGTATCCAATGGGCACCGGGTATTGATGGAATCCAAAGCCGGTGAAGGTGCTCACTTAACTGATTCAGAATACAATGAGTGCGGGGCGGAGATTTCGAATAATGTGTCGGAAATTTTTAAGGCAAATATTATTTTAAAAACAGCCCCCGCCACTGAAGAAGAGGTAAAAATGATGCAGCCTGGTCAGGTAATTATCTCACCCTTGCATCTTCCAACCCTGGAACATCAGCATCTTGAACAGCTTCTGTCAAAAAAAATAACAGCCATTGCATACGAATACATCCAGGATGAATCGAATAATTTTCCCATTGTTTCAGCCATGAGCGAAATTGCAGGCAGCGCAACTATCCTGATCGCCGCTGAATTACTGAGTCATCCTAATATCGGTAAAGGAATTTTGCTGGGCGGAATTGCAGGTATTCCTCCCGCCCGGGTAGTGATCCTGGGAGCAGGCACCGTAGCTGAATTTGCTGCCCGAACGGCACTGGCCTTTGGTGCCGAGGTAAAAGTGTTTGATAATTCCATTTATAAATTGAAGCGGCTACAAAGAAATACCGGCTCCCGGCTTTTTACCTCCATCATAACTAATGATGCGCTGGTGGATGCCCTTATGAATGCTGATGTTGCGGTGGGAGCGATACATTCCAAAAGCGGAAGGGCGCCGATGGTGGTGACTGAAGAAATGGTTTCACAAATGAAAGCTGGTTCAGTTATCATGGATGTAAGCATAGATCAGGGTGGCTGCTTTGAAACGTCGGAGGTTACCAATCACCGCAAGCCCATTTTCAAAAAGCATGGTGTCATTCACTATTGCGTTCCGAACATTCCTTCACGCGTGCCACGCACCGCATCCCAGGCGATCAGTAACGTGCTTACACCCATGCTCCTGGCCGCAAACCAGGTTGGTGGATTTGATAAATTAATGAATACTCATCCCCACATACGCAATGGAGTATATGTTTACAAAGGAATGCTTACCAATGCACACCTGGGTGAAAAATTTGTGATGAAATCAACTGATTTGAATTTGCTGTTCGCTTCCGAAATGTAACCATCAGAAATGTTGGTTTTGAGGGTAAGGTTCGTAAAGTTCAAGAAGCTTCCTGACTTTAAGAGACCACTTTTCCTGCTCCTCTGCTACGATGCCATGGTTGGTTTCGTCATCATAAAGCTGCTGTAATTGATCGCATTCATCATTCACCTCCCTGAAAAGTTTATTCAGCCCATCACCCGGCCCGTAGCTTTTCTTAATTGCCTCAGCGTAAAATTTCCGGGCAAAAGCTTCTGTGATATCAAAGTGCAATTGCTCATGAGCAAGAACCTCGGGCAGCTTTCTTTTGATCCATGACTTTGATGGAATAAAAGATGAATAAACATTGATTTCAGAAACACTGCCATTCAGAGTCTGATATGCAAAATAAATCATGCTGTTGGTAGTAGCAGCCCATGTGGTTGCGGAGGGTACCCTGCCTTTGAAATCTGCATAAGTGAGTTTCTTATCTGACTTCCACCGAATTTCCTGGTCAGGTAAGGAATTTATTTTGGTAGCAGGTGAACAGGAAAAAAGTAAAAGCAAAATCAAGTGCATACAAATAAGTTTTCTCATGCCTGGAAAAAATGCTGCCAGCTTTTCAATAACTGATTTTATCTGCTTTCTGTTTCCATTCATCAAAAACTGATAAAGCGCTTTTCACTTCCAGCCTTGTGAAGCGGATCTTTCTGCTTTCGTGGGCGATAAGAATTTCATGATAAATAAAGTCATCATCAAATCCTGCTGCAGCGGCATCTTCTCGGGTGGTAGCATAGAACACTCTGCTTGGTCTGGCCCAGTAAATGGCTCCAAGGCACATGGGGCAGGGTTCACAGCTGCAATACAATTCACACTCTTGCAGCTGAAACGTTTTCAGCTTACGGCAGGCTTTGCGTATAGCAATAATTTCAGCATGAGCAGTTGGATCATGATGCTTTGTTACACTATTCCTTGCGCGTGAAATAATCTTCCCGCCCTTCACGATTACACACCCGAAAGGCCCGCCGCTATTCCGGCGCACATTGTCCTGAGCAAGACGAATGGCGGCAAGCATAAATCTTACTCTGGGATCTATCATTGTTCTCATGTATTTTCATCCATGTAATAAAATACAATATCCTTTCGTATTTCCGGGTGCAGACTTAGCATTACCGGACAGTTGTGAGCAATGTGCCTGATCAATCGCTTCTGTTCTTCGGTATAATTTTTTGCCGGAAATGTGAATTCAAGACGCAGGGCAGAAATTTTTCTTGGATTGGAACTCATCTCCTTCGTAACCTCAACTTTGGTGTTTTCAATATTAAATCCGCGGTCGCGTGCAGCAATTCCCATGATGGTAAGTGCACACGCTCCGGCAGAAGCTGCGACAAGATCAGTAGGTGAAAATGCTTCAGCATGCCCGTGATTATCAAGCGGGGCATCGGTTAGTATTTTTGTGCCTGAAAAAATATGAGTTAACTCGTTTCGTAATTCGCCCTGATAAATGATTTCTGCAGTCATGCAAATTGAATTAAATTGTTTACAGGTCTCAAATTGACAAAATTACGATTACCCTTTACTGGTTTAAGCCATTGATAAGAATTTGTAAACGGGGAAAGAATTTTTTTTTAAGTTTGGAGAATGAAACGCGTGTTGTTTTTGATTGTTCTGCTGCTGAGCGCTACATTTCTCTATGGGCAAAATAGCGGTATGAAGGGAATAATTTACAATCATGAGCTTAGCGGCGGAGCGTTGCTGCATACATCTGGCTGGGGAATATTTGTTGATCTGTCGCATCGTGATGAGTTGAAAAAGAAAACCATGTGGGAATTTGGTTTCTCCCAAATCCGGCATCCTAAAGAAATAAAGCAAACGATTGATTTCGGGCTTGCTTTTTTTGGCTTTAACTCACCCAAGCCTTTTGTTTACGGAAAGCAAAATAATTTTTATCAGCTTACTGCCTCCTACGGGAAGCAATTCATGATTGCAGAAAGGGCAGAAAAGAGTGGCGTGGAGCTGGGGTTAAAGTTTCTCGGAGGAATTTCTTTGGGGTTACTGAAACCCTACTATCTGAATGTAATTTATCCTGCGGATAACTCAGGCAATTATACCATAAAAGCGATCAGCTATGATCCCGAGACTGCTGATAGATTTCTTGATCCCTTCAGTATTTATGGTGGTGCCGGTTTTATTTATGGCATTGATGAAATAAAATTTATTCCCGGCATTCACCTGAAGTCAGGACTGAATTTCGACTGGGCTCAGAATGAAGATGCCGTCAAAGGCCTGGAAGTGGGAGCCACTCTTGACGTTTACTACAAAGAAGTTGAAATGATGATCCTTGAAAAAAACTCGCAGATATTTCCTGCCCTGTACCTGAGTTTGCAGTTCGGAAAAAAATGGTAATCCCTGATTGCCGCTCATCAATTAGTATTTTGATTTCTTTCTCAATCAATGTTACATTTCAGGGATGGAATTTTAATCAGAAATTTGCTGCATGATTGAGCCGGATGTTATTTTTTCAAAACCCCAGAGATTAAAAAAGCCGTACTGGCTGCGGGTAAAGCTTCCTGCCGGCAAAAATTATTTACATGTTCGCGGGCTTGTTGATCATTACAGCCTTCATACCATTTGTGAAAGTGGTAATTGTCCTAACATGGGTGAATGCTGGGGTGCAGGAACAGCTACTTTTATGATACTTGGAAATATCTGTACACGCTCCTGTGGATTCTGTGCAGTAAAAACAGGCTTGCCTACAGAACTGGATTGGGATGAGCCGGTAAGGGTGGCAACTGCCATCAAGTTGATGGACATCAAGCATGCAGTAATCACTTCCGTAAATCGTGATGAGTTAAAGGATGGGGGTGCATCCATTTGGGCATCTACCGTATGTGCTGTGCGTGAAATTGCCCCTGGCGTTACCTTGGAAACTCTGATACCGGATTTTAAGGGAAATATGGAGAGTGTGGATCAGATAATAGATGTTGCACCGGAAGTAGTTTCTCATAATATGGAGACAATCCCGCGATTGTACAAAAAGGTTCGTCCCCAGGCAAAATATGAAAGAAGCCTCGATGTGATAAAAAAATTAAAGGCAGGGGGGATGAGAACCAAGAGCGGAATCATGGCAGGGCTGGGTGAAACACAGCCAGAAGTTTTCCAGGTAATGGATGATTTGCGTGATGCCGGTTGTGATATCCTGACTATCGGGCAATATCTTCAGCCAACCAAAAATCACCTGGATGTTGCAGAATGGGTTCATCCTGAAATTTTTAAAGAGTATGAAGAGGCCGGTCTCTCGAAAGGATTTATGTTCGTTGAAAGCGGACCCCTGGTCCGTTCTTCTTATCACGCTGAAAAGCATGTGAAATAAATAACACCAAGAATTTTATTTAACCTGCTTTGACCTGAGTGAATGGTTTCACTTTTTTTTGTACTGCCCGGTAAATTACCGTATGTCATGGTTTTACACTCTCGTGACCAACCTCATTTACTGAAGTAATTATCATTGCTGTAATCTTATTAATTTTAGCGCCAACAAAAAGTACCGACCACCATGAGAAAATTTACACTACTTACTGTCTTCAGCACCCTTGCACTCTTCACATTATTGTTTGTTGTTCCCAACCATGAAACTGCAGAAGAAGATGAAGGCGGAAATGGAAAAGGATTAACTGAAGCACAAGTAGCTGCCGGATCATTAGACTGGTGGAATAACTTGCGAAGCAGTGGTGAAACAGGCTTCCACAATCCAAAAGATTTTTATAAAGCACTTGAACAGGCAGAAGCATTAGGAACGTCCCGTGACGTACCGAGTATTGAATGGGTAGAGAACGGGCCTGATAATATCGGCGGAAGAACCCGTGCGGTTATATTTGACAAGTTACATCCGGGGGTGGTATTTGCCGGTGGAGTAAGCGGTGGCCTATGGCGGAGTGAAAACAATGGGGATTCATGGACGAGGGTACAGGGCGATTTCAGTTTAAACACCGTATCCTGCATTGCCCAGGCATCGAACGGAGATATTTATTTTGGTACTGGCGAAGCTTTCTATGATTTGAGCTTAAATATCCCGACGAGTTATAGTGCTATGGGGTATCCGGGTCAGGGAATATGGAAATCTACCGATGGCGGAGCATCGTGGAGTCATTTGGAAGCAACCAAACCCGTTTCCTATGGGTACTCGTTAGCATGGGATTATGTCAACAAAATTGCATGCAGCCCTACCGATCCGAACAGAATTTATGCAGCTATTAATAAGGGCCTTAAAATATCAACTGATGGTGGCGCATCCTGGTATGATGCCACCGGCACCAACCAGATCACCTATTCCTGGGATGTTAAAATTGCAAGTGATGGCTACGTGTATGTCATCAATGGAAATAACTATTACAGGTCAGATAATCCCGATGGCGATGTATTTACCAACCTGCAGGGGCAGGGTGGATTTGCTACCACAGGAAAAGGAAGAACTGAATTAGCAGTTGGGGGAGTTAATAATCCGGAATACGTGTATGCTGTAGTAGGTGAACCAGGGCTTTCCGGGGGTCTTGCTGGAATCTACAAGTCAACAGATCATGGCTTAAACTGGACGCTGATCGGCCCGGGTAACAGCGTTACTTTCAATCCCCTGGGTCAACAAGCATTTTATAATATCACCTGTGCCGTACTTCCTTCGAACCCTGATGTTCTGTTTGTCGGCGGGCAGCTTTCTCTCTATAAGTATACTACTGATTTAGGGTGGTACACTGTTAGTAACTGGCTTGGATTCTTTTTTGATCTTTCCATTTACATCCATGCTGATATGCATACCATCGCTTTCAATCCTGCCAATCCGGATCAGTTCATACTTGGATGTGATGGCGGGGTTTTCCGGACGAATAATGCTTCCCAGACTTATCCCACTTTTCAATCAGTAAATCGCAATTATAATGTTACCCAGGCATACAGCGTAGCAGCAAAAACTACGGGTGAGGTGCTCATGGGATGCCAGGATAACGGAACACAGTACATTGATTTTCTTGGTAACACCAATATGGCATCACATGATGTGAGCGGGGGTGATGGATTTGATGTTGCCATAAGCTGGACCAATCCAAGTGCTTTCTTTGAAGAATATTATAGTGGCCAGCTTACACGTTCCTCAAACAACGGCATAGCTTTCAGTTCCTTTTTTGATTTCAGGATTGATGGGGGAACTCAGGATGGCGCTCCTGACGAAGGCGCAGACTGGATAGCGCCTTTCAGCTTATGGGAAGCTAATGACAGTTCTTATTCATTCTTTGTGCTTGGCACGGGCCTATCTTCAGGCCATGCATGGCTCACTACCGGCGCGTTGAACTTTGCGATTAATCCTGACTGGTTTCAAATGCCTGCTACGGATGGACCTGTTACCTGCACTGCTTTTTCTGCCGATGGAGATAACCTGTATGTGGGAACCAGTAAGGGAACTGTTTACCGGTACGGAAACCTTCAGCAGGTATATGCTGAAAATAAATTCACCTATGCCTCCATCAGTTCTGCGGCAAGCACATGGCATGCTGCTGACAGCGGCGTGATTATCAGATCCAAAAATGTGGGAACGGGAAGATACCTGCGCTCAATCTACGTGGATCCCCATAATCCTTCCCATGTAGTGGTTACAGCCGCTCGGTATGGTTATACATCCTATGTATGGCAGTCAAACAATGCAACTGATTCATTGATCACATTTGATGACATTACCGGTGACCTGCCCTATATGCCGGTGTGGAGCTCATGCATTGATTATGTAAATCCCAACCTGATTCTCGTTGGAACTGATCTCGGAGTTTATGCCCGTGATATGACCACCGGCGGCTGGGTTGAGCAAAATCAGGGAATGGACAGGGTACCGGTGTTGCAAATAATACAGATACCCTACTATGGTCAATATTCCTATACCTACATCGGAACCTATGGCCGTGGTGTATTTCATTCCTCAACTACAGTAGGTATTAATGAAGTTCAAAGCAATTTGATAAATGGCCTGTCAGTTTATCCTAATCCCGTTAAGGATCAGGCATCAGTAAATATTGCGATGATGCAATCAGGTGACTTGACTATTTCCGTTTATGATTTGAGGGGGCAAAGGATATTTACAAAGAAGGAACAAAAGGTTACTTCCGGAAACCATCAATATCCCATCCCTGTAAGTAATTTTGAGAGCGGCACCTATATTGTAAATGCATCTTCGGGATCTTCTTCTTCCTCTGTGAAGATGATGGTTATCAAGTAATAGGATTGAAGTGAGTTGTTTTGAAACACCTGCTTTTACGGCAGGTGTTTTTTTTCATTGGCTGCGAATTTTTGCTGCAGCATATTACTCCATTTTCCAGTAAAGAATATATCTTCAACAGGTCATTCGTCTAATGACTCGCCGGCAGCAGATTCCTGTTTTATACTTTCCTTACCATTTGCTTTCTCATCTCCTGCTTCTTTATCCTCATATGCCCTGATGATTTTTTTCACGAGGGGGTGGCGTACCACATCCCGCTCATCGAGGTGGACGAAGCCAATGCCACCAATGTTCTTCAAAATGTCAAGTGCCCGAAACACCCCGCTTCTCTGATGCTTCGGCAGATCTATCTGAGTGATGTCACCGGTAATGATGCACTTGGCAGAAGCTCCAATGCGAGTCAGAAACATTTTAAGCTGTGCATCAGTGGTATTCTGTGCCTCATCCAGAATGATGTAGGCATGATCGAGTGTTCTTCCACGCATAAATGCAAGGGGTGCCACTTCTATCACTCTGTTGGTCATGTAATAGTTAAGCTTGTCAATAGGAATCATGTCATCGAGCGCATCATACAGCGGCCGCAGGTAGGGGTCAATCTTTTCTTTCAGGTCACCGGGTAGATAGCCGAGATTTTCTCCTGCCTCCACGGCAGGCCGGGTTAGGATTATTTTTCTGATTTCCTTATTTTTTAAAGCACGCACTGCAAGGGCTACTGCCGTATAAGTTTTTCCGGTGCCTGCAGGCCCGATAGCAAAAAGAATATCGTTGTGCTCACTAAGTTCCACCATCTTTTTCTGACCGCCGGTTTTCGCCTTTACCAGGTTGCCGTTCGGGCCGAAAGTGATCACGTCATCACCGGGTACCGGCATTTTTATATCAAACGGATCAGTATCTTCAAGCAGATCCTCAGCGGTTTTGTCATTCATGCGGCCATACTTTTCAATGAATTGAATCATCTGGTTTAGCTTTATTTCAAGCAGCGCCAGGTCGTCAGTATTACCTTCTATTCTTATCTTATTGCCGCGGGAAGTAATTTTCACCCTGGGAAAAGAACCTTTCAGAATTTGTAACCGTGAATTATTTATACCCAGAAGATCAACCGGGTCAATAGAATCGAGGTGAATAATAAGTTCTGTCAATGATAGAATTTTGTTGCTAAACTAACCATTTTCACCGTGTGAAAACAGATGGTGCATGTTAGTGCACACAAGCTTAAAGGAATCTTTTACTGTTTTTAAAATAATTTTCATTGCTCTGACTTTTAAAATATCCTGCTAACCACTTCTACCGGTGTTTTAATTATGCCTGTTATCACCCTAACTACTGATCTTGGAACGCGTGACTACTATTCCGGTGTTGTTAAGGGGGAATTGCTGAAAGCAATCCCTGATGCAAAGCTGGTTGATATTTCACATGATATTGATCCCTACAATATTCTCCACGGGGCATTTGTGTTCAGGAATGTATATCATCATTTTCCGGAAAATACCATTCATCTGATAAGCGTAAATCCCTTTGATAATCCCGCATGCCCTGCACTCATCATCAGGCATGAAAATTATTATTTCATTGGTCAGGATAATGGCTTCTTTGCGCTCATCTGGGATGATATAATGCCCGGGCAAATTTTTCAGGCAGAGCAAATAGAGAATGAGAAAGAGAGTACTCTTCCCATAGCCGATCTATATGTAAGACTGGCAAAGCATCTTGCTTCTGGCAAAAATCCTGCAAAAACCGGAACTCAAATTCCCCGGTACAAGGTCATGCTTCGTGGTAAGCCAATAATCTCAGTAGATTTTATGAAGGGAAGTATTGAATATTTTGATCGCTTCGGGAATGCAATGGTTAATATTCACCGTGATGAGTTTGAGCAGGTAAGAAGAGGAAGAACTTTCATGGTTATTTTCAAGCGATATGCGGATGTGGAATTGCTGAGCGAAAACTATTCAGCAGTTCCCGAGAGTGAAAAATTATGCTTTTTCAACTCGGCAGGGTATCTTGAAATAGCAATCAATAAAGGGAATGCAAAAAATCTTCTGAATCTCAGTGTTGGTGATTTTGTACAAATAGAATTTCAGAAAGAATAATCGTCACTTATTAATTTAGCGAATCAAATTTTTCTGCATGAAGTTTCTTTTAACCCTTTCTGTTTGTATTATTTGTTGTGTCGCATCTAATGCACAGACCCGGAGCTTCACCATACCGCGCGCCGCAACGGTTGATACCGGTGAAGCACAGGATGAATGGAATGCGATACTGCAGGAAAGTGATGAAGAAGTGGCGGATGAGCATCAAAATCCGGATCAGCTCAATATTCTAAAACAGGATTTGCTTGAAAGTCTTCATTCTGAATTTAACAAAGCTTCAACGCTTCGTGATGCGGTGGACACTCCCTACCTGTGGAAAGGCTTGCAGGCACAGGGCTACAATGGATCAGTACCCAATGATAATGATATTGCGGTTTCAGCGGGCTACCTCATCAGCGTGATGAACACCAATTTGTTTAGCTATGATCTTACAGCTGATACTTCGCTTGGAATTATTACCCTCCAGGCACTGAGTACTCCTCTGAACAACACACACAGCAAGTACGACCCAAAGGCAATATATGATCCTGACCAGAATAAATTTATAGTTGTATTCCTGTCTGGGTTTTCATCCTCTGCATCAGATATCATTGTAGCCTTTTCCCAGACCGAGAATCCCGGCGGCACTTGGAATTTATATTCACTTCCGGGCAATCCGCTTGGTGATTCCCTGTGGAGTGATTACCCGTCTGTTGCCTTAACAAATAAGGAGTTGTTTATTACCGTAAATCACCTGGCCGATAATGAATCGTGGCAAACCGGCTGGCGGCGTTCTGTAATATGGCAGGTTAATAAGTTTGACGGCTTCACAGGTGATTCATTGCATGCTCAGCTTCATTATGATATTAATTACAATTCGGATGGAATCCGGAATCTATGCCCCGTGAAAGGAGGAAGTCACCTCTATGGCGCTGATATGTATTTTATGAGTCAGCGAAATCTCGATATCTCCAACGATACTTTTTTTCTTGTACACATCACCGATACAATGAATGCGGCTTTACAAGAGCTGACCGTGAAGCCGGTGGTAAGTGATGTGTGCTACTTTGTTCCAATCAATGCAAAGCAGCCCAGCGTAAATGACCTTGCCACCAATGATTCACGGGTGCTTGGCGCATTCTATGAAAATGACCGTATTCAATTTGTGGGCAATACCACAGATACTCTTACAGCCACGGCCTCATTTTATCATGGAGTGATGAAGGATGTAGCCACATGGCCGGCTATTCAGTTGCACACCATTTCAGATGATACCATCTGTTATGGTTATCCCAATATTGCATATGCGGGAACTGGTTCTTCCGATCATCATGCAATAATTGGCATGCTGCGCAGCAGCGAAGATTTGTTTCCGGGCTACTCTGCCATCGTTACTGACGGGGAAGGCAGCTATTCTGCAGAAAAAAATATTAAGGATGGACTGAGCTATCATTCAGCAATCAATGGGGTTCAGCGGTGGGGAGATTATACCGGTGCACAGCGTGATTATTTATTGCCGGGGGTAATCTGGGTAAACGGTTCTTACGGACTTACGAATCATAAGATGTCAACATGGGTATCACAGCTTGCCATCATGCCGCCACCTGCAGGCGTGCCAGTAGTGAATAACAACATTCCACAGTTCAGCCTTTATCCTAACCCTTCTGTGCAAAACCTGAATATTCAATTCCAGGCACATGATTATGCGGTATGCAATTTTGAGATATACGACATGGGCGGAAAAATGATAAAGTTGCTGATGAATGAGAAAATTTCACCCGGTAATAATCACTTTAGCTTTTCAACTAACCCGCTTCCGGCGGGAGAATATGTGCTGCGAATTTCATCATACAGTAAATTAATTGCAGCACAAAAGTTTATCAGGCAATAGAAAATGGGATGCATGCATATTGCAGCCGTCTGAAAGCTAAGTTATGCTTGTATGGTATCAGGGAATGTTCTCCGGGATTTCCGAACATATTTTTAATGCGCCAGTCTGGTAGCGTAAGAAACTTTTTGAACCCGGTTAAAGAATATTTTATTTGAAGGATTATTTTTCGAGGCAATCAGACCTGTACGCTAAAAACCGCCCTGTTTATCCTGAGGAATTATTCAGGACTCTTTCAGGGCTCTGCGAATACCATGAAGCAGCATGGGATTGCGGAACAGGAAACGGACAATGTGCAGTTTCGCTTTCAAGGTATTTTAAAACAGTTTATGCAACTGATGGAAGCACAGATCAAATCGCAAACAGCTTCCGGAAGAATAATATTATTTACAGAGTTGAGCATGCAGAACATTCATCTCTTCATGATAACGAAGCAGATCTGATCACGGTTGCGACTGCAATCCACTGGTTCAATATCCCGGAGTTTTACCGTGAAACCCACAGGATCTTAAAGAGGGGAGGAATACTTGCAGTATGGAGCTATGCCGGCTGCTCTGTTTATGATCAGCGAATTGACGATCTCATCCATCACTATGCTTTTGAAATTTTGAAAAACTATTGGCCTCATGAAACCAATCTAAACTGGATTGATAAATACAATACCCTTCCCTTCCCGTATCCACTTATCACGTTGCCTCCATTTGTTGCAATCGCAAACCAGAACTTAAGCGGGTTTACAACTTACATAAACAGCTGGAGTGCTGTGCAGGTTTATATGGATAAGCATTCCCTCCATCCGCTTGAGATTATTCATGATGACCTCTGCAAGGCATGGGGGAATGAAGAAACGGTGAGAATTATTCAATGGGAATTGTTTATGAAATGCGGAAGAAAATAATTGCATGTACAGCGTTGGTTTTATCATCCGGCTCTTTATTAAAAACAGCTCATAATGAAATGCATAAAAAATGCAACTTTGCAGCAAAATATATTTTATGACTTTACATGTATTCGATTCACTTGAACAATGGAGCAAGCTACGTCATAAGGGCTGGATGGATGCGCTGCGCATAGCATTTGGATTACTTCTGCACCTCAAAGGATTATTCTTTATCTATTATACATTTTATATCATGAACATGTATCAGCTGCAGGTTACTAAGGAATCTGTTGTGGTGATTGTTAAGGTGCTTGCGTTTCTTCACTTTTTTCTGGGAACATTTATTGTCATTGGGGTTGGAACCAGGCTTGCCTGCCTCGTGCTGATTCCCACCATTATCCTGTCAATATTCTTTTCTAATCCCGGCTTCAGCAGTGAATTTCAATTATTGTATTCCATCGCGGTGCTGTTGCTTAGTATATTTTATTTTTTCCAGGGTGATGGCAGATTTTCAATGCGGCAATACATGAACAACAGTGCCATCTCATCCAGGGTAAAGGGGAAGGTTGCAGACTGGGAAGCAAAAAACCCCACATAAAAAGGCCGTAAATATTTCTTGAATCATGACATTATTTATCGTCCGGATTCAAAAATTTAAAAGTAATTGCTGCCATACTGCCCCCAACCAGGGGACCCACAATATAAATCCACACATGAGTGATATTACCACCTTCACCAACAATAGAATCCGCCAGATTTCTGCCAATGCCTACTGCCGGATTGAATGCACCCCCTGAGATTCCGCCCAGGGCTATCGCCATGGCTGTAACAGTAAACCCGATTGCAAGCCCATAGTATGAATTACCCGCTGTATTCTTCGAAGTAGCAACGTTCAGTACGACATAGGCAAGTGCAAATGTGCCAAGTACTTCCGCAAGTACCGGCATTGACGGAGATATATCTACCTGTGGGGCCATATTGATTGACGCCTCAAGTCCGGTAACCAGGTGGCTGGCAACGGCGCCAAGCAATCCACCAAGCAGTTGAGCAATCCAGTATTGAAGCATTTCTACCATCGTGATCCGCCCCCTGATCAAAATGGCCAGTGATATTGCCGGGTTATAATGGGCTCCGCTTATATGTCCGCCCGCAAATACCATAACCATGAGCGCAGCTCCAATGGCCACCGGTGCAATGGCACTTCCTGAAGCAACAGCTCCACCAATGGTGAAGACAAGAAAAAATGTTCCGATAAATTCTACAATGAGTTTTTTCATGAATGGATTTTTGTGCAGCACAAAATAAAATTTCTTTTAGAAAAAGCCATTGAATTGTCAGCATTTTCTGAATATCCTGTATTAAAGTTGATGGTGGAATGGGTAGTAGTTCTTAAACGGTTATTATTGCAGCAAAAACATATGCCTCTGAATCTTAATCAGCCTGCTCCTGATTTTACCCTGTACGATACAACCAAAAAACAAGTTTCTTTACATGACTTCAGGGGTAAAACCGTGGTGCTGCTTTTTTTTCCATTTGCCTTTTCAAGTACCTGTACTAAGGAATTGTGCGAGTTGAGTGACAGCTATGCTTTTTATAAAGGTCTGGATGCTGAAATTCTCGGCATCAGTGTGGATTCCTTGTATACCAATGCAAAATTTAAAGAAGTTAACCAGATAAGTTTTCGTCTGTTAAGTGATTTCAATAAAGCGATTTCAGCAGCTTATGATTCACTGATTGAAAATTTTGCTTATGGTTATCATGGCGTTTCCAAACGCGCCACTTTTGTTATTGACAAAAATGGAAATCTTGCTTATTCTGAAATTCTTGCTTCACCCGGAGATTATCCCGATATGCCTAAGCTAAGGCAAATTGTTGCATCACTTAAATAGTCATTACCTTTATCAGGAAATTGAAAAACTTAAATCTGATTTTATGAAAAAAATTATTTTATTTTCTGTTATTGCATGCTTTTCATTTACTGCAATAGCGCAGCTGGTTCCTAATGCAAACATGGAAGAATGGGAGCATATTGGAAATTATGATAACCCCGTTGGCTGGTCTACACCAAATGGACTTTATGGCCTCCTCAAAGTGGTATTTAAGGATAGTACAGAGGTTAACAGCGGTAATTATGCGGCAAAGATTGTCGCAACATCATTTTTTGGACTCGTTATACCCGGCGCTATGGGAACGGGTGCCCTTGATTTGGATAATCTAACTTTCACCGGAGGTTTTCCACTCTCAGATCCTAATGTAGTAGCATTGATAGGGTATTATAAGTATACTTCGGTGGGTAACGATTCTTGCTTGATCTATTCAATTCTTACGCATTGGGATAATGTAATGAACAAACGTGACACTGTTGCTGTGGCAGTTTTTGTGAGTTCAACTGCCTCAACCTATACGCTCTTCAGTTCTCCATACGCAGTACTCAATGCCAATACACCCGATAGTGCCCTGATCATTTTAGCTACTGCTAATAATGTTGACGCAGCAGAATCGGGAAGTACCTTATGGATTGATGACATTGATTTTACCAAAGCGGTCGGCATTCCTGAAATTAAAAATTCAGAGCTTTCGGTTTACCCGAATCCTGCAGACCAGTCTTTCCTCCTTTCTCTGCCAAAGGAAATCCATGCAAGTACTATCTTAATTTCAAGTATGGATGGAAAAAGAATCAAGGATCTTCCCGTGAATAACCAATCTTCATTCAGTGTCAATACGGCATCTTTTATACCGGGTGTATATGTAATGTTTGCCAGGGACCAGCACGGAACAGTGACTGCGACCGGAAAATTTACTGTTAAGCACTAACATGCAGGGTAAAGTTTTAAGAAAGCCCGTTCCTTGCGGCCTTTGGGTTTTCTATTGCAGCATACACTTTTAGAATGGTGCGGGAGAAGTTTTACAATCCTAAAAATTATTTGAATGCAGAATGGCTTTTCTTTGCACTTTTAAAAAAAGGCAAGCCTGATGAAAAAATGTATTACACTTTGCACTGTTCTTCTTTCAATCTTTTCATTCCTCCATGCACAGAATCCTGTGCCCAATTCCAGCTTTGAAACCTGGATTGACTATGGTTACTATGAGAATCCTGAATCGTGGGGTACCGTAAACGAATTTACATGGCCCTTTGGTGGCAATAGTCCTTTTACAGTAAAAAAAGATTCCAATTCCAACGGCGGCGTACTTGCCGTAAAAATGGTTACCATCGGGTATAATAACCTTGCCATTCCCGCAGTCATGTGTACCGGGAAAATATCATTTTCGAACTTTTCCTGTACAGGCGGTTTCCCGATTAGCAGCGGTTATGCAAACTTCAGTGGCTATTTCAAATATTCTCCATTTGAAGATGATACCTGCGTCCTGTTTGCCATGCTTACGAAATGGGATGCCGCAAACAGCAAAAGAGATACGGTTGCAGTTTCAACTTTCTTTGCTGGCTCCACACCGAACTACTCCTATTTCTCGGATTCTTTCAATTATCACATTGCTGAAATTCCTGACTCCGCGCAGGTAATTCTATCCACAACAAAAAATGTTTTCGGTGCACCCCTCGGCAGTATTTTACTCGTTGATGATATTTCATTTTCTGATGCTGTAGGGATTGATGATCTCAATTATATCGGAGTTAAGATACTTCCTAATCCTGCCAGTGACTTTTTAAATATCCGACTTCCGACCACCTTTCACCATGCACGTTTCCAATTGTTTGATTTGTTGGGAATGAAAATAGCTGACCTTCCGCTTCCGGATCCGCAGAATAGCATTTCGGTTAAATCCTTGCCCGAAGGAATTTTCTTCTGCCGCGTTTTAAGCAGTGGCAAGTTACAGGCTTCGGGTAAGATTGTGGTGAAGCATTAACCAATCTTCTACCGTGAAATCAGTATCTTTTGCTGCACATGGTGTTCCTTCGTTTGCATATCAATATTATAAACACCATTAGCCAGGTTGTGCAATTGAATTTTTATTGTACCTGACTGAATTTCTGCTGTGGTTAAATGATCGGGTTTACCTGCATCAGCAGCATACACTACCTGGCCAAGGGTATTGAAAATGCTCAGTGAAATAAAATGTACCGGTGTACCCTGAGGAAATTGAATAACGAAATTTCCATCAGAAGGATTGGGATAAATTGAAATGCTGAGCCCGGTTATTTCTTCAATGCCGGTGATCAGCACATCCATGGAAGCAGAGTTATTGCATCCGTTAGAATCACTGATTATTACAGTGTACAATCCTGATTGCATCACGGTATAAGATTGGTTCGTAGCACCGGCAATGTCAGTTGAATTGAGCTGCCACTGGTACATTGCGGCCGGGTTTGACGTAAGCACATAGCCTGATTGTGAGATGACAGGGATGGGTGGAGTAGGGTGAACGGTTATGTAATCGCTGAAAGTTGTTGAATCGCTTCCATTTGCATTCGTTACAACGAGAGTAACATCGAATGTTCCGGGGTTGGCATAGCATACGGAAGCAGGGTTCTGATCGGTTGAGGTAGCAGGTGATCCGCCTTCAAAGGTCCACAGCCATGCTGTAGGATTGTTTGTGGAAGAATCGGAATAGCTCACGCAAAATTTTTCACATAGCTCCGGGTTTGTAACTGCAAAGAATGGCTCCGGGAGCTGAGAAGGTATATCAAAAAAGCACGGGAAATAATTCGGAAGTCCAAGTCCATTGGAACCGTAGGAGAGTTGAAAGCCCTGATCCACATAATTGCATAAAACCCCTGCTGAATCCGGATCGCTTATTACTCCAAGCCATGATGATCCGTATTGTGCCATATATATTTTTCCATCAGAAGCCAGCTGCAATGCTCCGTTAAAATTTACTGCCGACGTTCCAACCTGTGTTTTGGAGGCGAGGATGAGTGAATCAGTGGTGGTGCTCACATCCCACTGGTATATGTAACCCGGAGTGATCACGGTGCCATATAGTTTCTTACCATCAGGAGAAAACTCAACCCCGTATGCTCCGCTCGATGCCGCATTATACCCATGTAACTGTAGGTTATGAGAAACAATGCCGGTAGTGTCATTGAAATCAAAAAGCTCAAAATAATTATTTCCCCATACTGCCTGCGCAAGCTTATTACCTGCAGGGGATGCTTTCAGATACCCGATTGTATTCCATGAGCTTCCACTGGCATTGGTGCCAACGCTGCTCATAACAGGAGTATTGTTAAAACCTGAATCAGTAAGCTCATAAGCATAGAATGTGTTTCCCATCCAGCCGTGAGTGATGATCCAGTAATTATTGCTGTTTGCCCGGCATACAGCAGTCAGTTTTTCAGTGGTGGGCGTAAGCACCAGAATGTTTTTTATAGTAACGGCTCCGAGCCCGCTTTGTAGTGACATATCAACAATTGAATATCGCAGTCCGTCAGTCCCGGCCTCTTCATCTACCGTAAAAATGTAGTAAAGTGAGTCACTCTCCGGTAATGGAACAATCAGGGCCGACTGGGATGAAGAATAATTTCCCATTAGCCCGCTGCCATTGTACATCATCAAATCATTTGCATTGTAAACTGTGGCGCCATCCGTATAAAACAGGATATTGCCGGCAGTATCACTAACGCTTGCAGAGCCTTCAGAGGTATTGCACTTACTTCCCGACACCGAAACCGGCGTACCGTTGTTGAAATCAAGACCTGTTAAAACGCCAAAGCGCCATTGATTGGTTTGCTGCTGTGCAAACAAACAGGTGATTGCGAACGAAAGCAGGAGCGTGGGTAAAAATTTTTTCATTGGAGTTTTTTTGAAGATGGACTGAAGATGGAGTGGTCATTTCTATTAAAGGTTGAATATTCCACTATGATATTAAAGAATCTTGAGTAGCGAATTTGAAAATAAAAAAGCTACCGGTAATAATATATTGAATGTTAGGTCATTTCAGAGCCTGTATTTAGTTGTTGTGAAAAAAATGATTAATAAAACGTCATGAGTATTTGAGAAATTTATTATCGTAAGATCAGAAGCTTTTTCAGCATTATAAAATTTTCTGTCTTAAGCTGAATAACATAAACTTCCTTGCTCATGCCCCGCAAATCAATTTCTTTTGTAAAGGAAGTTTCCGAAATTTTTTCTTCAGATACATAAACTTCCTGCCCCAGAGTATTCAGCACACTCATAGAAACTGATCCCAAAGCTGACATACCGGAAAAATGAATGATAAAATTTCCATCTGATGGATTAGGATAAACCGTGATGTCCTGATCGGTAATTACTTCAATTCCGGTTATCTGCACCTCCCTGGAAGCAGAGTTGCTGCATCCGTTTGTATCACTTACAATTACCGTGTACAACCCTGATTGCAAAACATCATAGGATTGATTGGTTGCGCCGGGTATATCAGATGAATTAAGCTGCCACTGATAGGTGTCTGCGGGACTTGAAGTGAGCGTATAACCTGCCTGAGTTATTACAGGGAAAGGTGGTGTGGGATTAACAGTAATGTAACCTGGAAGCGTAAGCGTATCCATTCCATTTGCGCTTGTGGTGATGAGTGTAACATCATACACGCCGGGAGTGGCATAGCAGACGGTCGGGTTTTGCAGGGAAGAGGAATCAGGAGAACCGCCGGGAAATATCCACTTCCACTCAGTGGGATTATTGAGAGATGAATCAAAAAACTGGGTACAGAATTTTTCACAAATAACCGCACTGGCTGCAGCAAAATTTATTTGCGGCATGGTATCGATGGGCCGGTAATACCATGAAGTAACGTAGTTGGGCAATCCAAGATAATTATCATTAGGCGAGGTGCTGAATCCATTGCTTACGTAATCACATGCTGCACCAAGTGAGTCAGGCTCGTTGATGACTCCGAGATAGTATTCACTATAGCGCACAATATAAATTTTTCCATCGGGTCCCATTTGCAGTGATCCTAAAATATTATTAGCGGCATTCACAACTAAAACCTTGGAAGCTATGATGGCGGCTGAATCACCGAGCGTCATGTCCATCTCATAAACCCCCCCCGGCATGTAATCCACATTGCCCATAAAGAGATGCCTCCCATCCCGCGACCACTCTACGCCATAGGAATAAAATTGATTTCCAAGTGGCACGTTAAAGCCATAGCTCAACATGCCCGTCGCATTGTCAAAGTTATGAACCTGGAAGGTGTGATTATTGTAGCGGGCAATAGCAAGCTTGCTTCCGCCAGGCGAGAATTTCATGCACCCTACACCGCTGCTTTCCTGGCTGCCGGCGGTGGATGTAACGACCGTTCCCAAACCAAGATCCGTAAGCGGGAAGGCATGAAATTCCTTGTTATTCCATCCGTGAATAAGAATCCAGTAATCAATGCCATTGGACTGCAAACAACCGGTAACCTTTTCTTCGACTGGTGAGATCAGAGGATTATTTTTTACCACCACCTCCCCAAGACCACCCTGCAGCGACATGTCAATAATCGAATACTGCGCACCCCATGTGCCGCCTGACTGATCTACTGTAAATAAATACCATAAAACGTTACTTCCTGGCTGCCGGACAGCAAGACATGCCTGTGAAGTAGAAAATCCGCCATGTAGTCCAGTTCCATTGACCATGGCAGCGTGATTGGCATTATAAACCGTTACTCCGTTAGAATAAAACAGGAGCACTCCATTTGAATCGCAAATGGAAGTGCAGCCCTCATCAGTATAAAGCGATCCATTGTTCAGTGATACCGGTGAACCGGAATTAAAATCAATTCCTGCATAGTAGTTAAAGTACCAGATATTCATCTGGTTCAAAGTGGATTGAGCATGGCTATTGAATACCATGAATAGCAATACGATAAATGTTGAGAGTAAATCTTTTTTCATGACAGGGTTTATTTGATTAAAAGAATTTTTTTGGTTATGCTGAAAGTGCTGCTGTTAATCCAAATAAAATATACTCCCCGGGAGCGATCACTCAAATCAATTTTTTTACTGCCGGAGTGTACCCCTGATGTGGTGCCGGAAGAAATTTCAACCTGGCTGTTATAAACAATCTGACCAATTGCATTCACTGCAATAATCGAAACCACTCCCGAACCCATGGTATTTGACCATGTAATTGTCAAGATTCCTGAAGTCAGAGAAGGCGTAATTTCAATATTCCCGTTATCACTCAATTCTTCTAAACCCGTTATCTGAACATAGGCTGATGCGGAGTTATTGCACCCGTTGGAATCACTCACAACCACGGTATATAATCCTGTCTGCAGCACCATATAGGACTGGCTGGTGGCACCGGGTATGTCCGCTGAATTTAATTGCCACTGATAAAATGCGGATGGTGTACTTGTAAGTGTATAGCCTGCCTGGGAAATAACCGGAAAAGGTGGAGTTGGATTTACGGTAATAAAGCCTGTGAGTGTAAGTGTGTCATTACCACCTGCGCTCGTGGTAACGAGCGTAACATCATATGTGCCCGGAACTGCATAGCAGATATCCTGAGGATTTTGAAGGGAAGAGGATGAAGGTGATCCGCCGGGAAATATCCATAGCCAGGCAGTAGGATTATTAACCGATTCATCGAAAAAATCAAGACAAAATTTTTCGCAAACTATGGTATCTGTCGCCGCGAGGAATACTTCCTGATCAGGGCATAGTTGTGTGGTTATAATAATGGTGTCAACACCCTCACAAAAGCCATTGTAAACATTCACACCATACGTTCCGGGCGCAGTGATCATGATGGATTGAGCACTGCTTCCATCAGACCATGAATAAGCAGCACCGCTGTTTCCTGCATTGAGTAACAGCGTATCACCCTCGCAAATGGAGGTATCATTTCCGAGCTGAACGATGGGGACCGGATGAATAATTAGGGTAGTTGAAGAACTATCAATGGCGCCTCCGTTAAGATAACGTACCACTGTTATTATAAAAGTATCTGCAGATGTAAACTGATGTTTCACATTCACACCGCTATCCTGGTTAGCTGCCCCCGAGGCCGGATCACCAAAGTCCCAGTTCACCAGTGAATCATTGCCAGTGCTGCTGATTGTAAGAAGGGTGGAATCACCAAAGCAGGTATTTGCAATACTGATGGATGAGAAAAAGCTTGCCAGGAAATTAGGAAGCCCAAGTCCCATGGTTTTGGGCGAAAGGTTTACACCCTGCCCAACGTAGTTGCATGCGGAACCGGGGAGATCAGGATCATTAATGACGCCGACATAGCTGTAGTTTTCCTGTGCCACATAAATTTTATAGTCAGGGCCTAACTGCAGGGAGCCTGCATACCCAACAGTGGTC
This sequence comes from Chitinophagales bacterium, assembly GCA_039920305.1. Taxonomy (GTDB): domain Bacteria; phylum Bacteroidota; class Bacteroidia; order Chitinophagales; family UBA10324; genus DASRAJ01. Next base: position 629 of record JBDSEA010000013.1, on the reverse strand, counting down.
CCAATCACCGTATCTGATGCAATGATGTCAGCAAGAGTGCCCGCCGCTAAGTTCCATTGGTGGACATAGTTGTAACCATTATCGCCACCGGTTGAATACAGAAATTGCTGGGAAGGGGAAAATTCAACGCCATAGGTTTGGTTGATGGCAGTAGGCAATGAAAAAGAATTGGAAAATACACCGGTGGAATCATCAAAATCAAAAACCTGGATGGAGGATGCATCATTGGTTGCCATTGCAGCTTTTGATCCGTCAGGTGAAAATTGCAACTGGCCAATGTATCCGGTCATCGAATTGCCCACTGCCGATACCACTGCTGTTGCATTTACTCCGGCGGTTGTTACAGCAAATGTTTCGAATTTCGTGTTATAGTTCTGATGAATGGCCACCCACCAATCCTCACCATTTGCCTGGTGAATGCCAGCCAGTTTTTCAGCTGAATTATTTGTTAGCGGGATATTTTTAACCGCTGTAACATCACCCAACCCACTTTGCAGGCTCATGTCAACCTCGGAATAATGCGCGCTAAAGCCATCCGTCACAAAAATGTAGTAGATTGAATCACTGCCCGGCTTCGGAACAATCAGCGCTGACTGTGTGGAGGAGGAGTTTCCCTGCATTCCGTATCC
>JBDSEA010000012.1:0-29966 GCA_039920305.1 Chitinophagales bacterium | reverse complement strand
GTAATTGAAATAACTGTGACCGTTTCAAAAATCCCTTCCTCCCTCATGAAACAGCCGTTTTTTCCATTTTAAGTGTAAAAACTTATTCTCATTGGTTGGTGAAATTCAATATTGGCTCTTACGGAATCATGATTTATTTACCGGGCATAGTGAACCTGAAATTCATGAGCTGTGTAAAATTTCAGAATTGAAAAGGGCAAAAAGAAATGAAATCATTTATTCGCATGCAAAAGAAAAAGACAGGGTGTATATTCTTAACCATGGAAGAATTAAAATTGCTTTCGGTGTTGAGAAAGGCATCGAGGTGGTTTCCGAAATTTTAAAGGACGGAGATATATTCGGTGAGCTCACTCTGAAGACCACTGCAAATATAGATTGTGAGTTTGCCCAGGTCCTTTCTGCCGAGGCCTTGATTTGCTCATTTAAACTGGAGAATTTTGAAAATATATTGGCAACGAAACCTGGTCTTGCTCTCAGCTTTTCCAAAATGGTAGGACATAAATTAAACATCATCAGCAAGAAATATTGCGATCTGGTTTATAAGGATGTGAGATCAAGGGTGATAAACTTCTTTAAGCTGCATGCCCAATACGAGGGCAAATGGACAGGTGAGAAAGCAGAAATAAACATGCTCTGCAACCATCAGGATATCGCAGATTTTACAGCCTCTTCACGGCAGACTGTATCCACTGTAATCAATAACCTTGTAAAAGAAAAGAAGATTATTTACGAAGGCAGAAGCAAGGTCATCATTCCAAATATTAAGGAATTAGACAACTGATTACCCGGTGGAAATAAGATGAAGCGTGAAACTTTTTCCCCACAATTAAAAATAAAATACGTTAATACCGCCAACCCGCTTAATTTTTTATTGATGCATTCATTCTTAAGGCAATGGGATGTAACTCATAATTTGTTTTTTCTTTGAATTTCCACAAATAAAAACCCGTTTTCAAAACCTCAGTTTTATTTTTTTCAATTGTCATGAAGGTGACAATTGAATTTTGACATGGCATTACATTTTCAGCCGTACATAGTAGAAGTAAGGTATTAATACCTGATTGTTAAATGGAAACATCAAACTATTACACCTCCCTTAATGAAGCAGATAATGTAAAATCGTGGGAAACACTTTACGATAGATACGCGCCGGTTATGTATGGCGTTATTAGCAATCTTTCAAAAGATAAAGGCTTTGCGGATGAAATCTTCATTAAAGCGTTTCAACAGGTTATTTACAATAAGATTATTTCCAGGTCTACCCAGGGACATTGTCCTGAACTAATCAGTTACACATACAAATTCGCCATTCAACAATTGTTACAGCATCAAATAGAGCCGAAAAAAAGCACTCCTGCTAAAACTCAATCTGTTCTGAATCTTCTCTTTACAAGATGCGGGACATTGAAAGAAGCTGCTTTCTTTCTCAACCTGAGTGAAGATGAGGTTAAAAGAAAACTACATGAGGAATTTTTAGAATTACGAAGAACAAACTCTTCATCTGTATTTATTAAATCATTTAAACAATTAAAACCAACAAAATGAAAGCAAACAACTTATTGCTATTAGTAATGATCATCACCATGGGACTTTTATCAACCCGGGCTAAATCGCAGGAGAAAAAGATGGAAATGGATGATAAAAGAATGTCCATGAATAATAATGACATGATGCCCGATTTAAAAAGCTGGCCTGAAGCATCACAAATGGCTGCTAAAGACATGATGGACAAATATGGCAAGCCCGATGTAATGGGTCCTGAAGTACTGGGATGGATGAATAAAGGACAATGGGAAAGCATTTACGTAAATAAGCAGGTAACAAAACACAGTTTCCCGGTCGAGCATACTGACATGCTTATGCAAACCATCAGTTACAAGGTGCCGGTTGAAAAATACGATGAACTTGGAAAATTCGATGGCAGTGTAGGTGTTGACAGGACACAGGGTTTACTAAGTGCACGTTGTGATATGGAAGGAAATAATCTTCTGGCATTAAACCTTGCACATGATATTATCACCGGCAAAAAAACTGTTGAAGAGGCACGTAAAGCCTATGGAGAAATAGTTAAAGAAAAAATGAACGGAGGAAATCCTGAATACATGCAAAAACTCACATTCTCTCCACAAGGCGGATCAGGTGATCCGGACATTAATACCACTGGTCTCACCAAGGAAGATGTGATGAAGGGTTCTAAACAAAACATGAAATCTGATAGGTAACATTCCAGGGGAATAAGAGTTAAAAATGAGAGGTAAATTTTTTTTAACTCAGAAATTAATTATTACGAGGTATTTTTAATTGCATTTTTCACTTAAACAAAAAAAAACATTATCATGAAACAACTAAAACTTACCGGCCTGGCACTCGGTGCCACCCTTATTGCACTTTTTAATTCATGCTCAAAAAATGAGGGCATCTTACCGGCTGGAACTCCATCATCTGTTTCCACCGGGCTGAAATTAGAACAAGATGGTTACGTCTATACGATGGGTAATCAGGCAGACTTAAATATGATCTACTCCTATGAACAGCACGCTGATGGTTCGCTTACACTGGATTCCATTTTTGCCTCGGGCGGCAGTGGCTCAGGTGAGGGTTTGGGTACACAGGGATCATTGGTGCTTAATGAGGATCACACCTTACTATTTGCTGTAAATGCCGGTGACAATTCTATTTCATCCTTTACTGTAGATGCTGAAGGGATACTTGCATTAAGCAGCACCCATGGATCAGAAGGCACCACTCCGGTAAGCTTAACCGTTTACGGAAAATATGTTTATGTCGTAAATAGCGGAAGTGATAATATTGCCGGCTTTACCATTGATATCAATGGGTCACTCAACTATATTCCCGGATCCAGTCAGCCCTTAAGTACTACCGAAGCTGGCCCTGGGCAAATATCATTCAGACCCAATGGAAATCAATTACTTGTAACTGAAAAAGCCACCAGCCGCCTCACATTTTATAATGTTACTGGTGGAGTTGCTTCTGCTCCTCAATGGGTAGCTTCGGCTGGCAAAACACCCTTTGGCTTTGATTTCATGAACAATAAAAATGTAATTATAACAAATGCCGAGGAGGGCATCGAGCATCTTTCATCTGCTACATCATATTACTACCTTGGTGGAAACAATATTAGCTCAGTACAGGTCAGCGGTCCTGTTGAAAATAATCAGACAGCTGCTTGCTGGCTGGTAATAGCCAAAGGAAGCACTCCGTATGCATACGTTTCGAATACTGGATCGAATAATATCTCTTCTTATGCAATTGATATGTCAGGTAACTTAACTCTTGTACATGATATTGCTGCAACCACTCATGAGGAGCCGCTCGACATGTCACTTATCAGTACCAACGGAAATTATTTGTATTGCGTTACTGCAGGTAATCATGGGATTGATGAATTCAGCCGTAACACAGATGGTACTCTGGAAATGATCGGTTCGGTTGAAGGATTACCAGCATCTGTATCAGGATTAGCTGCTTACAGGTAAATATTTTTTTTCAAGAAGATCAATAGTTAGCAATCACGCTCCCGGTGAGGAGCGTGATTGCTTTTGTTTAAGCCTTACTATTCCTCAAAATTCATCACTATGGTTAACCATATATGAATCATTTACTTTTACGCTTCACTATGCGGCCTTTCGCAATCATATTAGCTCTTCATACGATTGTTATCTCACTCATGCCATGTGGTGATGTGATATCCGGGAACATGAATGTAACCGGGACAGTTGAAAAGCCGCACCACCAGCACGAAAATGATGCTGATAACTGCAGTCCCTTCTGTCTTTGTACCTGTTGTGCAGGGTTCGAAATGCAGAACTTGATGAATAATGAAATGAAACCCTTTAATCTTACCTCACGGGCATATCCAGTTTACACCAAGAATTTTTCCTTCTCTCATATTTCGGAATTTTGGCAACCGCCACGCCTTGTTTAACATTTGAGTAATTGCTTATGATAGTTCTCCCGTATATGAACGATTGACGGGAAAGATTTCTTACACTTTCCTTTGATTATCACGGGGGTTTCTGTTTTCAAATATCACTTTTAAATCTTCATATACTCTATAATAAGTGAAAATGATTGACCAGATCATTGCATTCAGTATAAAGAATAAACTTGTAATCGGCCTTCTTACATTATTACTGACTGGTTTTGGTATTTATTCCCTTAGTCGTCTTTCAGTTGATGCCTTACCGGATATAACCACCAACCAGGTGAATATTATCACCTGGTCACCCAGCCTTGCTGCTCAGGAAGTAGAACAATTTATCACCTTTCCGATTGAACAGACCATGGCAAACCTTCAGCGGGTAACTGAAGTGAGAAGCATCAGCCGCTTCGGTTTGTCAGTGGTTACTGTGGTGTTTAATGATGATGTGGATAGTTACTTTGCCCGTCAGCTTGTAGGGGAAAAACTAAGTGTTTCAAGTAAGGATATACCTGAGAAATTCGGTAAGCCTGAAATTGCTCCAAACACTACCGGCCTGGGTGAAATCTATCAATATGTGCTGCACACCAAACCCGGCTTTGAAGAAAAGTACAATGCCATGGACTTGCGTACCATCCAGGACTGGATTGTGCGAAGGCAGCTAATGGGAGTTAAAGGTGTTGCAGACATCAGCAGCTTAGGCGGTCAGCTGAAACAATACGATGTATCCCTCAACCCTGACAAGTTGCGGAGCATGAACATCACCATTACTGAAGTATTTGAAGCGCTCCAAAAAAATAACAACAGTACGGGTGGAAGCTATATTGAAAAAGGACCGTCACTATATTTTATAAGGGCTGAGGGATTGGTAAAAACAGTTTCAGACATTGAAAATATTGTCGTTAAGAACACCGATGGCATGCCTGTGTTGATCCGGGATATTGCTGTTGTTCAATTCACTGCAGCTAACCGGTACGGCGCACTCACCAGGAATGGTGAAGGTGAGGTAACAGGCGGGATCGTGTTGATGATGAAGGGGGAGAACTCAAAAGATGTTATTGCAAATGTGAAGAAGCGCATCACCCAAATTGAAAAATCACTACCTGAAGGTGTAACGATTGAACCCTTTATTGACCGCAGCAGATTGATCGGCAAAACAACTTCAACCGTAAGTCGAAATTTAATAGAAGGGGCATTGATTGTAGTATTCGTTTTGGTTTTATTGCTGGGCAACTTTCGTGCAGGATTAATAGTGGCATCCGTCATCCCCCTTTCGATGTTGTTTGCAGTGATCATGATGAACATTTTCGGCATTACTGCCAATTTAATGAGTATGGGAGCGCTTGATTTCGGTTTAATCGTGGATGGTGCGGTAATTATTGTTGAATCGGTTTTACATCACCTGCACTCAGATTTTAAAAGCAGTATCCTCACAAAAAAAGAAATGGATGCAGAGATTGAAAAAACTTCTGTTAAGATTATCCGGCCAGCGGTATTCGGGGTAATTATCATTCTGATTGTCTATTTGCCTATTCTCACTTTAGTTGGAATTGAGGGTAAAATGTTTCGGCCCATGGCACAAACTGTAGGTTTTGCTTTGATTGGGGCCTTACTGCTCTCCCTCACTTATGTACCCATGATGAGTGCAGCCTTCATTTCAAGAAATATAAAGGACAAAATAACCATTGCAGATAAGATCATTCATGCAATACAACAGCTCTACGAGCCTGTATTACGCATGGCTCTCCGGTTTCGTAAAACCACCATTGCTTTGGCAGCGGGATTGCTTGCGATCAGTATTTTTATTTTTATGAGTCTTGGCGGCGAGTTCATTCCAACATTACAGGAAGGTGATTTTGCGGTAGAAGCCCGGATCATGCAGGGCAGTTCAGTCAACCAAACGATCAGGACATTTACACAGGTTGAGCAAATTTTAAAAGCACAATTTCCGGAAGTTGTGCAGGTTGTGTCGAAAATTGGAACAGGGGAAATACCCACGGATCCCATGCCGATAGAAACCGGTGATATCATGATCATACTCAGGGATAGGAAGCAATGGACAAGTGCAGCAACACAGGAAGAATTAGCAGAGAAAATGGAGGATGCTTTAAAAGCTGTTCCGGGTTTCAGTGGAGAATTCCAGCAACCTATTCAAATGCGCTTCAATGAAATGATTGCTGGTATCAAATCAGATGTAGCAATAAAAATTTTCGGTGAGGATTTAACCATCCTCAATCAAAAAGCAAACGAGACGCAGGTACTGATAAAAAACATCGGGGGCATTGCATCAATAAAAGTTGAGCAGGTAACCGGGATGCCTGAAATTGTTGTTAGCTACAACCGTGGAAGAATGGCCCAGTATGGATTAAACGTGGATGATTTAAATGCCACGGTAAATACTGCATTTGCAGGAGCGTCTGCCGGCATTGTATATGAGGGTGAAAAAAGGTTTGATCTTATTGTGAAACTGGATGCGGAGCATCGCAATGACATTGAAAGTGTCAGAAATTTATTTATACCGATTGATAACGGAAGCCAGATTACGCTCGAGCAGGTAGCTGATGTTACTTTCAAAGCTGGTCCTGTCGAAATCTCAAGGGAGGATGCACAGCGAAGAATATATGTAGGTCTGAATACACGGGGTCGCGATGTACAAAGTGTGGTGAATGATATAAGCAGTGTATTGGATGCCAGGTTGAAATTACCGCCCGGCTATTATATTACCTATGGCGGACAATTTCAAAATTTGCAGGAAGCAACCAAACGGTTGAGCATAGCATTACCTGTTGCCTTGTTTCTTATTTTACTCATGCTCTTTTTCACTTTCCGCTCACTTTCCGAGACACTAATAATTTTTACAGCCATTCCTTTTTCAGCAATAGGAGGAATACTTGCATTGTGGTTGAGAGGAATGAATTTCAGCATTAGTGCCGGTGTTGGCTTCATCGCATTGTTCGGAGTAGCAGTATTAAATGGTATTGTGTTGATATCATATTTCAATCGCTTAAATACACAAGCAGATGAAAACATAATTCAAATTATCATCAAAGGAACCAGGGCGCGCTTAAGGCCGGTAATTGCAACAGCAGCAGTTGCATCACTGGGTTTTCTTCCTATGGCATTAAGCAATTCACCAGGCAGTGAAGTTCAAAAGCCACTTGCAACAGTCGTAATAGGAGGATTGATTTCATCAACTCTTCTAACCTTAATTGTATTACCGGTTTTGTATAGTTTCTTTAACCGGAGGGTTAGGATTAACAAAGTTTTGTTATCCGGATTTCTTTTAGTAATCGTCTTTCTGTTCATTATCCTTCGGGTATTTCAACAGGTGCAAATGGAACAATCACGCCGGATTTTTTCTGATTGTACCATATCAAAACTACAGTATGCAATTAATTAACCAAGGGAAACTTTATAAAAAATGAAAATGCATAATTATCATTTGTTGAGTTTCAAATTTTCAGTTTTCCATTTATTTCTCTTTATGTCTATTCTTATGTTTCTGTTTTCCTGCGGCAATGAGCCGGAAGATGAAATGAAAGAAGATGATATTTCAACTGAAAAAGCAGTTCCCGACGAAATTATTCTAACGCAACTGCAATTCAAATCAGCGGGTATTGAATTGGGTAAGATGGAATACCGGAACCTCTCTACTTCAGTAAAAACTATGGGAAGGTTATCCCTTCCGCCACAAAATAAGGCTTCTGTTAGCGCTCCTTTCGGTGGAATTGTGAAAGAAATAAAAGTCAGCACTGGTCAGCTTGTTTCAAAAGGAACTTTACTTGCGCTTATCGAAAATCCTGATATTATTCAGCTCCAGCAGGACTACCTGGAAAATGCCTCGCATCTTGGTTTTACCGGGGCAGATTATGAAAGGCAGAAAACACTTCAGAAAGATAATATCACTTCACAAAAACAATTTCAGCAGACCGAGGCAGATTACAATGCGATGGTAGCCAAAGACCATGCATTGAAAGCAAAATTACAGTTGCTGAATATTAACACGGAGCAATTGAAAAATGGAAAAATCATTTCGCACCTGACAATTACTTCTCCGATCAGTGGGTACGTACAGAAAATTATGACCAATATCGGAACTTTTGCAGAACCCAATACCATGCTCTTTGAGATCATCAACAACAAGGATTTACACATTGACCTGCAGTTATTTGAAAAGGATGTGCGCAAAATTTCAATTGGCCAGAAAGTTAGTTTCACCTTTACAAACTCAGTCGACGAAAAGCAACAGTACCTTGCAACAGTGTTTGCTATTGACAAGGAATTTGACATCCACACACAAGCCATCATTGCACACGCAAAAATTCAGAATCCCAATGGAATCATGTTGCCGGGGATGTATGTGGAAGCCAGAATTATTATCAATAATGACAGTACATTATCCATTCCTGATGAAGCAGTCGTTTCACAGGGTGATGAGCATATCATTTTCATTGCGGATCATACACATCCGCAGGTGCCGCATGATCACAATATTGATGAAGGCAAGGAGGTAAAAGAAGAACTCGGTGATGAAAATACATTTCGCAAGATCGCTGTAACCGTGGGTGCCAGTGATATGGGATTTACTGCTATCACCCTTTCTGAAGATGTTGAGGATGATGCGCGGGTTGTAATCAAGGGAGCATATGCATTGCTTTCTGAAATGAATAAAGGTACAGAAGAGGAAGAGTAGAAGCATTTATTCAGAAACCGGTGCCCGGAAAAATTTTTAAGATTTCACAGGTTGCTATATTTAATTATAACCAATGATATAATTAACCCGCACCCCAATCCTGTTTCTTACATGACCTGTGTTCCATTGATATTTTTCATTTCCGGTTTCTGAAACAAGCTGTTTCATCTCTTTCTCTGAATAGAATCGCAGAATAGAAACACTTCCATCCCATAATGTGCAAAGTGGTATCAGTGGTATGAGGTATGTGAAAAACAGCCTGCTCCATCGAAAGGGTCTGAAGAAAGGAGTAAGCAGGAGAAATGAAAGTGGCTGAAGAAGAATCAATAGTAAAATATTCCACCATCCTGTAGTTCCTGAATCAAAAATTCCAATGGATACATTTTTTATTGCTGCATCATGTAATATCTTCCTGGCTTGCGCGGGTTTGAAATGATGGAACGCCGAAAATATTATCCTCATCGCATTAAGATCTGAAGGTACATCGAGCGCATTTACTGGGGTAGTAATGAAATCGATTTTGCCCCCGGTACTTAGCTTTAGAGCTTCATAAGTTTTCACATTCGGATAAAGATCAGAAAGAAAAATTTCCGGATGGCAGTTCAGCTCATCCAGGTATTTCTTCATTTTCAAAATGCCTCCGCCTCCACCGGCACAAAGATCTACGATAAGGGTTCCTGAAGTTTGCTCAAGAATCTGTTTTATAAGTGGGGCACAAGGCTTGTAAAATTTCAGCCAGGAGATCATGTGCCGCAGGTAATCCATCATACCTTCACGAATCACCTGCGGAAACCAGTGCTGATCTTCAAATTCAAAAAGGTGAATGCGCAAGTGAAACGGTTAAGTTAAGGGCGTAAATAATAGAGTTAAGACGAAAGATTTAAAGCATAAGATACGCTGGCGGGAAAATCATTTTCAGTGCACGATACTGATCTGCTGGTAATAATTTCCCTCAGTAGTGATTGTCTCCAGCAAATAAACCCCTTGCGGCAACTCGGTGGTCTGAATAGAAATATTATTTTCTGAATGCTGTTCTTTTGAAAAGATAATTTCGCCAAGCTGATTGAAGCAATTTATTTGTAAAATTGGAAACAAGCTATTGACCGTGAGGTGATCATCAGAAGGGTTAGGGAAAACGGAAGTTAAATTTGGTTTCGGGAGGGTGGTAACATTTGTGGCAATCGAAAAGCAAAGTGTATCTGCAATCAGAGTTGAATCCAAAACCGTAACAAACATTTCATAGTCAATTGCGTCCATTGAAGTGACGAGAGTGGCAGCTGAATTTTCAGTAAGCACAACGGATGAAGGACTGTAACTAACAGAATCGTAAAAGCAATCAGACATTAAACCATCGTGCGTTTGAAGAAGATATGCCTGGTTGAAATATTGGTTTCCGCTGAAGCTGTTGGTAGTTCCGGCAAGTAGAAATCCGTTTTCCCGGGGAAGAAGTGAAGTGATAAAATCATTATTACTGTTGCCCGTCTTGCCATAGAGGAATCCGCTGCCGGAATTTCCTGCATCATCAACCTCACAGGCAAGACCGTCATAATCTGAGGAGTAATGATTTACAAGAATAATGAGCTTGTTATCAATGGTTTTGAAAATATCCTGAGGGCCATCAAAAAGAAAATTGCCATAGGTGTTTGCCCATTGAATTGTTCCGGCGCTGTCTGTTTTTATCAGTGCGATGTAGGAGGGATTGCCTGCCCCGGCATTTCCAAAAAAATAATAACCCTGCTCATTGGCTGCAACCAATCCTTTCCCGTAATCAAAACCTGTTGAGCCGTAATTCTTTGACCAGGATAACTGTCCGGCACTGTCAAGGCTCAGTGCATAGATATCCTGGTTATTTGAAAAACTTTCAGTTGTACCGCAAAGCATAAGATGTACAGGTGAAACTTCAATCAAATGTGCGATGCCTTCATCAAAGCTTCCACCATAGCTGTTTGACCATATTATATTTCCAGGGATGTCAATCTTAATGAGGATAATATCACGCAGAACAGAGAGCGTTTGGTTTACTGATCCTGCAAGAATGAAATTCCCATCAGAAGTCTGTATCGCATCTTCACCAAATGTGTTGTCACTTGCCCTGAATTTTTTTGACCAGGAAAGATTCCCGTTTCCATCGGTAAGAATGGCAAACATTTTTGTGAAGTCCGAGCCAACGGTGACACCATTTGGGTAGGTGATAAAGACTGAGGAGTCAATTCCACCTCCGAAAAGAAACCCATCGTCGGTTGTTACCAAAAACCGTAAAAACTGGTTGCAATAAATTTCAGTGTCATTAATCCCGATTTTACTTACGTGTGATTGCTGGTCATAAAATATTCTGGTCCATTCAATTTCACCGCTCGAATTATATTTTGAAAGAAATGATTCGCTGCTTCCACCGAGGCTGGTTACACCTGCAAGTACATACCCGCCATCATTGGTAGGCTTGATGATGTCGGCTTCGGTAGCAGATGAATCAAAATTCAGTGCCTGTTGAAAAGTGATGGGTTGTGCATTGCTTATTGCAGGAAGCAAAACGAGTGAATAGAGCAGAATCCGTCGCATAATATTTGTTTTTGTAAAGTTAGGATGCTTATTTCTCGAATTCACGCAAGTTACATTTCTGCTAACCTCCCTATGAAAGAGTAAAGAGAATTTCTATACATTAATAATGCTGGCAGATTTTGCGAATGTCGGCAAAGGGAATGTTCAGTATCCAGCCCATACATTGCCAAAAAAAAAGGTACGATCTTCATATCAATACAATCGTAGTTGGGCTCTTTTTTGTTGGAATCATCGTTTGGTTAATTGTAAAATGGATTGGTTGATTTGTACCGCGGGATAATCAATATTTATTTCAAATGAGTTCTGCGTCTTCTTAATTTGCAAGTAAGCACAGGAGAAGGAAATTCTGTCATCCAATCTTTAAAAAGGTTCTAAAAGCTGATGCTGCTTAACTCTGCTTTTAACTACTTGATGAAGGTGGGAAGGAGAAGGTCGAAAGTCTTTTACGATTCGTTTCTTAATTCCTACACGCTCCCGCTTGAATACTTCACTCATAGTAAGCCGGCTGTTGAAATCAAATGCCTCGGAAAGATCGCCCTTATATTCAGAAAGATGTACAGGATAAAATTTATCCGTTGATGTAGATTTATTTTTACTTTTTGCTGGAAGAGCGACTGCTGATGGGGGGAATTCTTTCATTGCGAATAATGAATATTATGGTAATGATTCTTGGTTTTTTGCTGATTGCTATACAAGGTTAACGATTTTCATTAGCGGCATACTTTTCTGAATCCATTATAATTTTATTTTTATCTTCCCAGGCAGACTCCGATTCATCGGGAGTGTATCTGTTTCCTTCATCCTATCGAATTTCATTATCGTAATAGTTACAACACATACAGAAAAAGGCTTCTCGTGGGCCATTAATTCCAGTCATTTTTACCCTTTCAAAACAATCCTGAAAGTAGTACCCTTTACGAGTCCTGATTCCTTCACAAAAATCTTCCCCCCATGAAATTCCTCTACAATTCTTTTCGCAAGGGAGAGCCCCAATCCCCATCCACGCTTTTTGGTAGAATAACCCGGCTGAAAAACAGTTTTAAATTTCCCTGCAGGAATGCCCTTGCCGCTGTCCTTTACATCCACAAGCACCTTGTTATCCAGCTTCGAAATAAAAATATCTATTACTCCATTTCCTCCTATTGCATCGAGCGCATTCTTCAAAAGATTTTCAATCACCCATTCAAAAAGGGGAGGGGAAATCAGGGCTTCCACATTTCCTTCAGGCACCTGGATGTTCACTGCCACCTTGCCTGAAGCCCGGCGGCGGATGTATTCCACACTTCGGGTGATCTCGAAATATACATTGGTTGCAACCAGTTCCGGATTGGATCCGATCTTGGAGAACCTTTGGGCAATCAGCTCGAGCCGCTCAATATCTTTTTCTACTTCGGGAATAACCTCCATGGTCGCGGGGTTGTTCTCCTGAAGCTTCATGTAATCAACCCATCCCGATAGCGCAGAAATTGGCGTTCCTAACTGATGCGCCGTTTCCTTCGCCATACCGGCCCACACCCGGTTCTGTTCTGCACGCCGTGAAGTGCTGAATGTGATATAGGCTATTGCAAGAAAAAGTAGAATGATAGAAAACTGAATGAATGGGAAATATCGCAGCTGTGTGAGCAGAGAAGAATCACTATAGTAAATGAATTGGTGCTTGCCCCTGGTGTATTCAATGTCAATGGGTTTTCGTTCAGACTTCATAACAGCAAGCTGCTCCTTTAAATATGCGGAGTCGCGAGAAACCTTAATTGAATCAAAATTCTTATTCCATAAAACTTTCTCCTCATCATCTGTAATGATGACAGGTACCGTTTCATTGCTTTCAATAATGTGAAACATGAAACTCAGATCTTCGTTGCCGGTGGCATTGCTGAGCCGCTTGTAGGTATCAGCAAGCAATTCCATCTTTTTTCGCTCTTCTTTTGAAAGCTTGTATGCAAGAAAGTTGGTGTAGAGTATGGAAGCAATGATGATCAGCAACAGCGTGAAAAGCAGGATGAGCTTGTAGGTATTTTTCTGTTCGTAGATGTTCGTCACTATTACTTCGGAGGTTTCTTAAAAATATTCTTAAAATCATTCACTGCCTGTTTTTGATTTTGCTTTGTTGTACTTTCAGCCTTTCTGTTTTCATCCGCTCTTTCAGCTTCGTTATTTAATGAATCTTCAAACTCAAAATATTGAATATTATCTTCAGGCTTAAAATCCTTTGCTTCATTCTGTGAAGCCGACTGGAGGTTGAATTCTTTGGCAAGTGCATCTTTTAAGCTGTTTTTCTCGGATGCAAGATCAGTCGCGATCTTTTGCTTCACGGATTTTTTGTCATACTTGATAACCGGATTAGCCGCAGGTCCTGTCATGGTGAGATAGAGATTCAAAAACCCTTCAGTGGATTGATTAGCAACAGCTTCATTAGTTTTTTGCTTTCTGAATTTATCAGTGAGCAGCTTGAGCAGGTTCAATTGTAGCTCGTAATCAATCATGTTATTAAAGCCATGTGAGCCTGAAAGCTGTACATTAAGGGCACTGCTGTAGATCTGCATGGCTGGAATCAGGATCTCTTGATTTCTGATCTCAAGCTGATTTTCCATTTTCGAAAAACGAATGTGCTGCAGTTCTTTAAGTTTCAAAAAAGTTGAAAGTGCAAGCATTGGTTCAAAGTTATTCAATTCACCATCTTCAATACTCACATCGGCTATGGCCTGGAGCTTCGATTTATTAAGCCGGTTATCATCCCAGGTTGACTGAAGTGAAATGCCCGCGGTGACTTTCCCTTTCAGATGATTATGAGTGAGCGTAGCTTGTCCGAAATCATTGAACTCATAAAACAATCTCGAAATGTCGAGCTGATCAAGCCTGGTTGTAAGCTCAAGCTTGCTGTGCTGAGAATTGGAAATATCGAGATTCCCGCTTCCCGTAACCATTCCATTCTCTGCCCGGAATCCAATATTGTTGAAATAAATATGATCGGGAAGGAAAAGGAAGTTTCCCTGAATACCGGTTGCGCTGAACCTCTGATAACGGAATTCATCTACGCGTCCGCTTACCGCTCCGGAGAGCCAGTAGAAGATTTCAGGAATTGCATAATCATCATTGTCAGAAGGCGCAGAAGAATTGCCAACGAGATCTTCCCAATTCAGATGATGAGAGACCAGTTGTGCATTCACACCCACCTTTTGCTTTACCTGTGAAGCATTAAATACAGAATAGAGGAATGGAAAAAAGTTGCTGACTTCTCCTTCGAACCTGAGATCACTTTGTCTTGCTCTGAAGGCGCAATCAGATAAACGAATTTCGTTGTCATGTATCACAAATATTCCATTAAGCTGATCATAGGTGCGCTGAGCAGCTGCAATTTTAACATCATGCAATTCAAATTTCCCGCCTGCATTAATTTTATTGAGCGTTGTGCGGGAAGATAACTGGGCAAGTGAGCCGCGAAAAAAGCACTGATGCATATTCACGATCCCCTCAATTGATTTTACTGATGAATCATGAAGCAACGGATAAATTTTTGAAAGCTCAATACTTCCATTGAGAACAACATCAAGAAAGGGCTGTTTGAAATTGTTAAGGTTAAAAGTTCCCTTAATGGGATTTCCATCAATGGTGCAGTCAAACCGGTTGAAGCCGATTGCTGAGGTATTTAAATTGTGGCTATCGCCATTGGTGAAATTACCTTCTACATTCAGGTGCTGGATCGCCTGCTTCACTTTCGCATTACTAATAGCGACGTCGTGCAATTTAAAAGTGGCATTGACCCGGGCAGATGACAACGCGGACTGAAGTCCGCTGATATCGCATTTAAAATCAAAACTTCCATTGCTTGAAAAATCAGAAAGCTTTTTTGTATATTCTGCAGGAAGCAATGAAATGATATCTTCAAGCCGCAACACGCCGGATGATATTTTAAGCTGAAGATCGTTGCCTTGCTCAACAGAAGTAATGGAGCCACTGATACTAAACTCGTTTCCGTTTACTGAAAAGCCCGCACCGCGTAAGATATAAAGCTGTTTTGTTAAGTCGCAGTCAATCGTACCATTGAGCTTAATTTTTCTTTGGGGTAGAAAATCAAGATTCCCGCTTCTGAGATAATTAGAAAATGCATCACCGCGGATCGTAAGTGAAAACTTTGTGGCGGTAAAATTTCCCTGGAGCCTGGTATCGCCTGTTTGTAAAGAATAGTACTGCTGTGTTGATTCATTATGGTATTGTACGAGAAAATTTTTAAGCACTGCCTCGCTCAGCATTAAATTGAACTCCGCTGAACTGCTGTTATCTGTCTTAAAGATCTGGTAGTTGTTATTCCCGGCTGAATCAACATTGATACTGATCGCTCCATTCTCGGCAATTATTTTATTAATCACATAATTACTCCGGAACAAATTCCAGATGCTGAAAAGGAGTGAGATTTTCTGGCAGTTCAGCAGGTCGTTTTTTTGAGGGTGTGTTTCCTTCACGACAACATTTCCGAAGCTTATTGTGCAGGACGGAAAATGAGAAAGCAGAGAAAAATCTATTTCTCCGTTAACCTTTACTTCGGTATTAAGCCTTTTGTTCAGTTCTGAAATTGCCAGTAATTTGATCTTGCTGCTGAAAGCAAAAGTGATAATCACCAGGGACGACCAGAGGATCACTATGGTTATTGCTATTACAGCTAATGATTGCAGAAACCGTTTCTTCATAAATAATGAGATACCAGTATTCAAAAGTATCGCAGAGTAGAAGTAGCCGGTGAATTATGTATTAACAGGAAAGTGGTGAAGTGTACCTAACGTTTCCTGCATTCAATTATTTCGCCGGAAAAAATTTTCCCCGGTGCTCAAATCTTCCATGGTATCAATTGAAATGGTTTCAGCCTCCGTTATGGCAGTCTGAATTTGAAAACCATTTGCCAGCCACCGCAACTGTTCAAGTGATTCTGCCTTTTCAAGATCATTGATAGGAAGTTCAGCAATTTTCTGAAGTATATCTTTTCTATAGCCGTATAAGCCGATATGCTTATAGAATTTTCCATCGAAAACCCGCAAATTTTTTGAAACGTTGCGCTGATAAGGAATTACAGAACGGCTGAAGTAAAGCGCCCTTCCATTTTCTGCCATTACCACCTTCACCACATTTACATTGGAAAGCTCTGCCTCTGTAAGAATTCTTTTAACGAGGGTTGCAATCTGCACTGAATCACTTTTAAAGCAAGAGCATAGTAAATCAATCTGTTCAGGTTTGATAAAAGGTTCGTCTCCCTGAATATTTATTACTACATCATATTCCTCCTGAATGACTTTTACTACTTCAGAGCATCGATCAGTTCCCGATTGATGATTTTTTGAAGTCAGAATGACCTCGCCTCCAAAATCTTTTACTGCGTCATAAATACGCTGATCATCCGTTGCAATTATTACCCGCCTAAGCAAAGAGCATTTTAAGGCTTGCACATGTACGTGCTGAATCATCGGCTTTCCATGGATTAGCGCCAAGGGCTTGCCGGGGAACCGGGTAGAAGCATAGCGTGCCGGAATGATGCCCAAAATATTTTGTGCCATTGGATGCAGATAAAAAGATAAAAGTAGAGAAGGAAAGTTATCCTCCTCCCGGTAATTTAAGAATTGAAACGGGAAATAAAGTTGCTTTAGATTCCGAAAGCATTGCTGGTAAGTTGCTGACTGATTTTTCATCAAAAATTTTAAATTTGCCCCTACCTTTCATAATTGAGAGAAGCTTCTGATTTCTGATGGTTATTGATTAGGGGTAATAAGTTGAAAGCGAATATAAATTTGGTTATATTTGCGACCTTCAAAAACAATTCGAAAGACTTAATTACGATGCTATTAACGAAAGAAAAAAAATCACAGATTTTTACAGACTTTGGTGGAAATGAAAAGAACACCGGCTCTTCAGAAGCGCAGATTGCAATGCTTACCGAGCGAATAAATCATATTTCCTCTCATTTAGACGGTCAAAAAAAAGACTTTAATTCTTCCCGAAATCTCATGAAATCAGTAGGCAGGCGCAAGAGGCTTTTAAAGTATCTGCATGATACTAATCTCACCAGCTATCGTCAGCTTATCGAGAAATTAGGATTGAGAAAATAGCCTGTGCATAGCACCATAGCTGCATTAGTTTATAAAATTATTGATCTTCCCCTTGCTATTCATAAGTCACTGCTCACCGCATTAATCCTGCTTGGCAGTAAATTCTGTAGTTTTCTATAACAAAAAACATTCTCATGTCACAAAAAGGTATTTCTTACACCTTCGATACTCCGGAGGGAAAACCCATCACCATTGAAACCGGAAAGCTTGCCACCCAGGCCGATGGTTCTGTTGTTGTTCGCCAGGGCGATTGTATGATTCTCGCAACAGTAGTTTCAAATAAAGAAGCAAAAGAAGGACAGGATTTTTTCCCGCTTTCTGTTGATTATCAGGAAAAATTTGCATCTGCCGGAAGAATTCCGGGGGGATTTTTTCGCCGTGAAGCCCGCCTTTCTGACTATGAGATTTTGATTTCACGAATCGTTGATCGTGTATTGCGTCCCCTGTTTCCGGAAGATTACCTGTGTGATACACAGGTAATGATCAACTTGATCTCAGCGGATCAAACGATTCAGCCCGATTCGCTTGTTGCACTGGCAGCCTCCTGTGCGCTTACTGTATCTGATATACCTTTCAATGGACCTATCTCGGAGGTTCGTGTTTGTAAGATTGATGGAAAGTTTGTGGTAAATCCACCAAAACAGGATCTTGAGAAAGCCGATCTCGATGTTATTGTAGGGGCATCCGAAAATAATATTGTGATGGTAGAGGGCGAAGGAAAAGAAGTGTCTGAGTCTGATCTGCTTGAAGCGATTAAGGTTGGCCATCATGCAGTTAAGCAACACGTTTCTGCACAATTAAAGCTTGCCGAGCTAAGCGGAGGGAAAAAGCTCTGGCGTAACTATCAGAAGCCTGCCTCAAATGATCAAATAAAGGATAAAATAGTATCAGAATTTAAGGAAAAAATTTACAAAACTGCTGGAAGTGGTACCGGAAAAACAGAGCGCAAATCGGGATTTAATGCAGTTAAGGATGAGCTTAAGTTAATGATAAGTGATTGGGAGAATGAGGATGAAAAGAAACTAGCGAAAAAATACTTTAATGAATTAGAGTATGATGTGGTCCGCAACCTGATTTTAGATGAAGGCAAGCGGCTTGACGGGCGAAAAACAGATGAGATCAGACCTATTTGGATTGAAGTGGATTACCTTCCTTCCGCCCATGGCTCGGCAGTTTTTACCCGTGGTGAAACCCAGTCGCTTACCACCGTTACACTTGGTACTAAGCTGGACGAGCTGATGCTGGATAAAGCTATGGAAACCACCTATCAAAAATTTATCCTGCATTACAATTTTCCTTCTTATTCAACCGGTGAAATAAAGCCCAACAGAGGTCCGGGGAGAAGAGAAGTGGGACATGGAAACCTGGCAATGCGATCATTGAAAAATATGCTTCCTCCATCGGCGGATAATCCATACACTTTACGCGTAGTATCAGATATTCTTGAATCCAATGGCTCCTCCTCCATGGCTACTGTTTGTGCCGCCTCGCTCGCTCTCCATGATGCAGGGGTAAAGATGAAAAGCCACGTTTCAGGAATCGCCATGGGTCTTATAACCCGTGAAGATGGCAAGGTTGCCATCCTGTCCGATATTTTGGGTGACGAGGATCACCTCGGCGACATGGATTTTAAAGTTACAGGCACTTCAAAGGGAATTTGTGGGTGTCAGATGGATATAAAAGTAGCAGGACTGAGCTATGAAACAATGTACCAGGCATTAGAGCAGGCGAAAGCAGGCCGGTTGCATATACTTTCAAAATTAGTTGAAGCCCTTCCTCAGCCACGTGAAGATTATAAGCCTCATGCTCCCCGGGTGGAAAAGATAATAATCGCTACTGAATTTATTGGTGCAGTAATAGGTCCCGGAGGTAAGGTTATTCAGGAAATGCAGAAGGAAACAGGTACAACTATCAATATAACAGAGGTGAACAATATGGGTGAGATTTTGATTTATGGACCGAATAAAGAATCTATTGTTTCGGCAGTACGCCGGATTAGAGGGATTGTTACCATCCCGGAGGCAGGTGAAATATATGAAGCTAAAGTAAAATCTATTATGCCATATGGTGCATTTGTTGAGTTCCTCCCCGGGAAAGAGGGATTACTTCATATTTCTGAAATCTCAAATAAGAGACTGGAGAGTATGGAAGGAGTTATGAATGTGGGAGACGTTATCAAGGTTAAACTGCTGGAAGTAGATAAGAAGACTGGTAAGTTTAAATTATCCAGGAAAGCAATATTAGAAGGCCAATCACAAAATTAAAAAATCCGGAATTGTGGTGGATGTGATTGTTCGTATTGGACATTTGTCATTGTAGCGTCAGAAGTTTTATAACAAAAAATTATAATTTACACTGGCGGGATTTTTGTTCCCTGAATTTCAATTTTATAAATATAATAATCTTAACCGTTTTTGAACTATACGAGCTTTATAATCGTATCTGACATTAAATACTCATGCCATGAGACAACTTAAAATTACCCAACAAATTACTGCGCGGGATAATGATTCTCTCGAAAGGTATTTGCAGGAAATTGGAAAGATGGATCTGATAACATCAGAAATGGAGGTTGAACTCGCCCGCAAAATCCGTTTAGGTGATCATGATGCACTTGAGAAAATGACCAAGGCAAATCTTAGGTTTGTCGTTTCTGTTGCAAAACAATATCAGCATCAGGGTTTGTCCCTTAGTGACCTTATTAATGAAGGAAATATTGGCCTGATCAAAGCCGCGCAAAGATTTGATGAATCAAAGGGATTCAAATTTATTTCATATGCTGTCTGGTGGATCCGGCAGTCAATTTTACAGGCATTGGTTGAGCAATCGCGAATGGTTCGGTTGCCTTTAAATAAAGTAGGTTCCCTGAGTAAGCTTAATAAAATAATGATTCAGTTTGAGCAGGAACACGAAAGAGAGCCGAGTCACGATGAATTAGCTGATATTATGAATGTGAATGTGAAGGACATTGCTGAGATGATGAAAGGGCAGGGGAAACATCTATCGATGGATGCACCTATCAAGGAAAATGAGGAAGGTACCATGATAGAGTTTTATGAAGACAATAGTGCTAAGCCTGTTGACAGTGATGTAATGAATGAATCACTCAAGAATGACATTCGGCGTGTACTTGCCACCATGAATAAACGTGATGCCGATATCGTCGCATGCTTTTTTGGAGTGAACGGAGAGCAGCCAATGAACCTTGATGAAATTGGCGCACGATTTGGTTTAACAAGAGAGCGTGTTCGTCAAATTAAAGAAAAGGCAGTTCGAAGAATGAGAAAGCTTAAAGCAGCACGCACTTTAAAATCTTATTTGGGTTAATGGAGTGGGTTTGCAATAATCCCTCTTCGGTGCCAACTGGAGAGGGATCGTTGTTTTAGGGCGAATACAATTTGTTTCTTAATCACTCCCTTATCTTCGCCCTATGGCACTTATAGCTCCATCCATTCTCTCAGCTGATTTTTTAAATCTTGATAAGGAAATTAAAATGCTTAATGAAAGTGAGGCGGACTGGATTCATTGTGATGTGATGGATGGCAGGTTTGTTCCCAATATAACTTTTGGTATTCCTGTAATCAAGGCTGTTAAGAAGGCGTCGAAAAAGCCGCTGGATGTTCATCTAATGATCGTTGAACCGCAGCAATACATAGATGATTTCAAGAAAGCGGGCGCGGATTTGATTTCTGTTCACTTAGAAGCAGTGAATCATCTTCACCGGATAATTTTTTACATAAAAGAAAAAGGGATGATGGCAGGTGTTGCAATTAACCCCCATTCGCCAGTTTATTCATTAAGCGAGATAATTAAAGACGCAGACTTTGTGAATGTTATGAGTGTAAACCCCGGCTTTGGCGGCCAAAAATTTATTTCAAACACTCTTAATAAAATTTATGAGCTGAAGAATCTGATACTTTCAAAAAACTCGAACGCAAAAATTGAAGTCGATGGGGGCGTTGATTCAGACAATGCTCCTGATCTGCTGAAGGCCGGAGCCGATATTTTAGTCGCGGGCAATTCTGTTTTTTCCGCTCCTGATCCATTACAAATGATATCCAGGCTAAAGACCGTTAATCAAAATACTGCGACAGTATAGTGTTCGTTCAAGCACTGATATGATACACAAGTTGCTCCTCTTGGTGATTATTGTTTTTATTTCTATTGCTGCATATTCTCAGACTGCCGCTGTTTATGGAAATGTTAGGGATGAGAGTGGCTTTCCGCTCTTCTCTGTTTCAATAAAAATTTCTCCGGGTGGAAAGGGCGTATTTAGTGATGCTGCCGGCGGATTTGATTTTGAAATTCCGTCGGATAAAAAGGTTACGCTGACCTTCACGCACTTGGGCTTTGAGGATTTTGAAAAAGAAATCTTATTGCTGACGGGTAAGCAATATCCCCTGTATGTGGTATTGAAATCAAAACCCTATATTATTGATAGCGTCATGATTGAGGATAATGACGTTCGGGATCAGGCAGGAATGGTGAAGATTGATCCCAAAAAATTTGAAGCGCTTCCCTCAGCAAGCGGTGGCGTTGAAGCAATTTTGAAAGTTATGGGTGCACAATCCAATAATGAGATGTCGTCACAGTATTCAGTACGTGGCGGGAACTACGATGAAAACTTGGTTTACGTCAATGATTTCGAAATCTTTCGTCCGTTTCTTGTTCGGAATTCACAACAGGAAGGATTGAGTTTTATCAATGGAGATCTTACGGGATCACTTTCTTTTTCCTCCGGAGGATTTCAGCCGCGATATGGTGATAAAATGTCGAGCGTACTCGACATTGGGTATAAGCGTCCAACAAAATTTGCCGGCGTTGTTTCAGCAAGCTTACTTGGTGCAAGCATAGGATTGGAAAATGCTTCCAGCAATAAGCGTTTCAGGTTTCTTTTCGGAGCACGGTACAAAACCAATCAGTATTTATTGAATTCACTTGAAACCTCCGGTGATTATCGCCCGACTTTCACTGATGTTCAAAGCGACTTGCAATATGATCTATCTGATAAAGTTACCCTTGAGGCAATCGCCAATTACTCCGGTAACACTTTTCAATTCATTCCCCGGGATCGCGTAACAACCTTTGGAACAATTCAGCAAACACTGAGGCTCGAAGTTTTTTTTGACGGACAGGAAGTGGATCGCTATGACAACGGCATGCTTGGATTTTCCGTTAACTATAAAGCACGGAAAAATCTTCAGCTCAAATTTCTTTCTTCATACTACAGAGACCGTGAGGATGAAACTTATGACCTGATAGGACAATACTTTTTGGGTGAAGTAGGAACAAATTTCGGAAGCAGCACCTTTGGACAAACATTATATTATATTGGTGTGGGAACGGAGCATCAATATGCGCGTGATTTCCTTGATGCAAGTATTTACAAGCTTTCGCACAAAGGCTCTTTTCTAAAACAGAATCATTTCATTCAATGGGGAGGGGATTACAATCATGAAAGCATTGTTGACAATCTGAGCGAATGGACCCGGGTTGATTCTGCGGGCTACACGCTACCTTATTCAGATTCGGTAATTAATCTTCAGAATATTATCAGGACTCAGTATAATTTTTCAAGCAACCGATACAGTGGCTATCTGCAGGATTCATGGTCACTTAATACAGATCATAATTTTACAATTACATATGGAAGCAGGTTCAGTTACTGGGATTTTAATCAGCAGTTCATTATAAGTCCGCGCCTGCAATTCTCCTATCAGCCACACTGGAAGCGGGATATCGTATTTCGCGCTGCTGCAGGGGCATACGATCAGCCTCCATTTTACCGTGAGATGCGTGATCTCTCGGGCATGCTTCATACAGATGTAAAGGCTCAGCGGTCAATTCATTACGTATTAGGTGCTGATTATAATTTTCAGATATGGAATCGCCCTTTTAAATTTGTATCAGAAATATATTACAAGCAGCTTTATGATTTGAATCCCTATGAGATTGATAACGTTCGAATACGTTATTTTGGGGAGAACAATGCCACAGGTTATTCTACCGGAATTGATTTTCGGTTGAACGGAGAATTTGTACATGACGCTGAGTCATGGATTTCAATGTCAGTGCTGCAGACAAAAGAGAATCTAAACGATGATTTTGTATGGACTGTTGATACCACGTTCACCAACACTGAACATACGGAATACAACCTTGATAGCTTGAAATTTTTTCCCGGATTTATTCCGCGCCCAACTGACCAGCGTGTCAACTTCGCCATGTTTTTCCAGGATTACATTCCGGGTAATGAAAATTTCAAGGTCCATCTCAGCCTCATCTTTGGAACGGGATTACCAACGGGGCCGCCTGATCATATTCGGGTGCGGGATACATTGCGGCTTGCTCCTTACCGCAGAGTGGATATTGGCTTCTCAGCATTATTACTTGATGGGAAAAAACCGAAAGTCCAGCAAAAGAAAATTTGGGGAAACTTTCAGTCTATCTGGCTCGATCTTGAAATTTTTAATATGCTCGGTGTACCCAATGTGATTTCCTATACGTGGGTAAAGACTCAAGGCAATATTGTGTATGCGGTACCGAATTATCTTACCGGACGCCGAATAAATCTGAAACTACAGGTGAAGTTTTAAGAAGGTCCTGATTTCAGGGTTCAGTTGGTAATCAGTATTTTTTTCCGTACAAAATTCATGTTTGTTTTCACTTCCAGAATGTACACCCCCTGGGAAATATTATTCAAATGAACTTCTGCTTTCCAATTATCAGGAATAGCATTTTGTTGAAAAGAAAAAACTATTTGCCCTATTGAATTCATCACATTTATTGAAACCTTGTTGCCGCCAGTTTCACCTAAAAAAGTAATTGTGAAATTTCCATCGGAAGGGTTTAATGAAATGGAAAAATCATTATCTGAATTCACTTCCGTGATTCCTGAGATCAATACATCTGTTGAAGAAGAGTTATAGCATCCATTAGAGTCACCCACAATGACTGTATAAACTCCGCTTTGTAAAACGGTATAGGTTTGATTGGTTGCTCCTAAAATATCAGCACTGTTCAACTGCCACTGGTAAGAATTGCCGGGAGATGTTGCTAGTGAATATCCTGCCTGTGTGATTACTGGAAAGGGCGGCGTTTCAAATACGGTGATGTAGTTGACCAAAGTAAGGGTATCATTTCCACCTGCGCTGGTGGTGATAAGTGTTACATCGTACATGCCCGGATTGTAATAACATATATTATCCGGGTTTTGCAGGATTGATGAGGCGGGCGAGCCACTAGGGAAAAGCCATTGCCAGCCTATGGGATTATTACCGGACGAATCAAAGAAGCTGACGCAAAATTTTTCGCACACCGCCGTATCACTTGATGAAAAAGAGGGCAGCATGTTTGCCTCGTCAGTATTAAAGGCAACGCAACTTGAATCAGACACATATCTCCACAAATCATTAAAATCCTTAATCAAATTATTTCTGCCCCCGAACACCCACAGGTAACCATTTTGATCAACCCAACCGACTGAACCAAAACGACCCGCAGGAACATTGGCAGGATCAGGAATACCCAGAGTGCCATAAACTGCACTGGCATTCAATGTGGTAGTGCCGATCACCCAGATCCATTCTTGCTGAGCGGGATTTAAAATGCATAGGTCATTGGTTGCATTATAGCTTCCTGTGGCAGTACCGCTCATCTTCCACACATTCCCGGTTGCATCCACCCACACCACACGGTTCTCGCTGCTGCATCTTGGTTTGCTGATGCTGTCACATGTTGCGGTATAACTACCCTGGTAATAATCAACGGTATCTCCACCCATCCAGGCCCATTGATTGAGCGCAGGATCAAATTGCCATAGATCAGCATAATTATGAAAGGAGGAATTACCCCCTCCAAAAATCCAGAACTTTCCATTCACATCTTTCCAGTGACAGTATTCAAGCCTGCCGCCAGGGAAATAATTACTTCCAAACATACCTTGCGGTCCATATTGCGGTGGTTTCCCCATTAAGGTTTGTAGGCTGTCTCCCTGCATCCAGATCCACATTCCGGTATTCATTTCATATTTCCAGACATCCGCGCAGGTACCATTAAAACCCAGTCCCCCATAAAACCAGAGGTCACCGGTATCATCCGTCCAGGCAGCAGTGGTTTCTGATCGAGCCCCCGGCGAAGTGAAAGCAGTTCCTATGCCGAGATCGCCATGAATTTGCTGAAGCGGATAATTACCCATGCAGGTCCATTCGCCCGTGGCTAAATTGTATTTCCAAAAATCACTCAGAAGATTGTTAATGCTTGCACCACCATAAAGCCACAGGTTTCCCTGCAGATCAACCCATGATTGACCCGCAAAACCCCGAGAGCCTGGCTGATTGGCGGGTGAAGGTATTCCAATGGTCCCATATACAGGATTTTGGTTGAAAGTTGATGGCCCGTTCACCCATGTCCATACGTTTGAATCAGGCTCAAATTTCCATAAAGCCGCATAAGCATCATTACCATAGCTATACCGTAGACCGCCATAAAGCCAGAAGATTCCGTTCAGATCAGTCCATGAAAAGGGACTGTAAAGTGCAGGAGGCGTATTGGATGATGCACTGACACCGAGGGTACCAAAGTTACCGAAAGAACCCGCACTGTTACTCCCCTTCATCCACGTCCATTCACCACCCTGAGCATGGGCGGGATGAATGGAGAGATTTAACAAGATAATAAGTATAGCTTTTTTCATTGTTGAATATTTAGGTAGCGCAATAAGTACTAAGCTTTACATGCGTATCAAATTTCATTAATTAGATCTGCAACCAAACAATAAAAAAGATGAATTGGTAAAAAGAGATACCGGACGGGAAAACTTTTACTGAATTTGCTTATGGATTGTAGAATCCTGGAGGAAAGTTTTATATCAAATATTTTATTTTTAAGACAAACGCGTAGCGGTAACCGAAAGCAATCTATTATTTAATGGAAAATAAATTGAGGTCTTCAGACCTTTGCTTCAATCCGCGAGAATTATTTTTTTCATAGCAACAACATTTCCTGTTTTCACGCGGATCAGGTAAATCCCACGGGCTGCCTCATGCATATCAATTACTTTACCGTATGAATGGATTCCGGACACCCAGTTGTTATCATTCAGCTTTTCCTGAGTAGAATAAACTTCCTGACCAATAGCATTCACGACGGTAATTAAAATTTCATTAGCAGTATAATTATTGAAAAGCTCAATAAAGAAATTTCCACTGGAAGGATTGGGTGCAATCAAAATATAAGCATCATCCTGCAATTCCTCAATACCTGAAATCAATATTTCCACTGAGGAAGAATTTTTGCATCCGTCGAGGTCACTCACCACCACCGTATACAAACCTGATTGCAAAACGGTGTATGACTGGTTTGTAGCACCAGGAATATCTACTGAGTTCAGTTGCCATTGGTAGCTGTTTGAATAAGTTGATGTAAGTGTGTAACCAGCCTGCGAAATGATGGGAGCTGCCGGAGTTGGAATTACTGTAATGTAATTTGAAAGTGTAAGAGTATCCTTTCCATTTACATTCGTGGTGATGAGGGTGACATCATAAGTACCGGGAGTGGCGTAGCAAACAGAAGCAGGATTCTGATCGTTAGAAGATGCAGGATTTCCACCGGGAAAAAACCATTGCCATGTTGTTGGATTATTTGTGGACTGATCAGTAAAATCAATGCAGAACTTTTCGCAGACTGAAGTGTCATTCACTGAAAATCCGGGAGAGGATATATTGGTTACAATAAATGTATCAGAGGCAAAGCATCCGCTGGAATCTGTTACCACTACAATGTACTCCCCTGTTTGATTGATGGTGATTGCCTGTGTATCACCCCCGATTGCATATCCGTCAAAAAACCATTGGTAACTCTGTGCAAGTGTGGCAAAAAGGGTGTCATTGATTTGTGAAATGGTAACAGCAGGCGGTGGTAAAATCGTGATATAGGAGGGAAGAAGAATAGTATCGGAGCCCGAAGCATTGGAAACAATTAGTGTAACGTCAAAGTTGCCTGAATTAGCATAGCAAATATTCGCCGGATTCTGATCAGTAGAAGAAGAAGGATTCGCGCCGGGAAATGACCATTGCCATGAAGTTGGTACGTTCAATGACTGGTCAGTAAAATTCACGCAAGTGTTAATGCAACCCTGCTCAGCGCTTACCGTAAATTGTGCTGATGGAAAAATATTCGCAGCAAAGAAGCCAGGAAAGCAATTCGGCAATCCAGCCTCGCTCTGCTTTGGTGAAAGATCAAAGCCATTGTCAACGAAGTTGCACCCGGAACCATACACATTGGGATCATTAATCACGGCAAGATATGGGTCAAGATATTTTGCTATATAAATTTTTCCATCATTGGCAAGCTGCATTGCGAAAAGATAAATATTGGATGAAGTATCAAGTGATACCTGTGAGGCCTTGATGATTGAATCGTTATTAGATGAAAGATCCCACTGCACAAGGATGCCGGGAGTATAAACCGATCCATACAGGATGGAATCATTTGGAGAGAATTCAATACCATAGCCGCCAAAAGCTGAGGGTGGCGCTGCAAAGTATATGGGATTGGAAACAATGCCGGTGCTATTATCAAAATCAGACAACTCAAAAAAATTACCCGGGATGTGCACTGCTACAGCAATTCTCGAACCACTGTGCGAGCATTTCATGTATCCAACTTCACTGTCATGAAGTGTACCTATATTACTTTCCACGGGGGTAACGTTGACGCCTGTTGCATCAAACAAGTAGGCATCATACTTATTATTGTTCATCTGATGGGTTATGATCCAGTAGTCCGTACCGTTGGAGTGAAAGGTTGCTGTCAATTTTTCGGTCGTATTACTCAGCAGCAAAACATTTTTCACCACTACTTCCCCATCACCTGATTGCAATGACATGTCAACAATTGAATATTGCAGCCCGTTGGTTTGAGCCTCGCCTACTGTGAAAATATAGAATAGGGAATCACTTCCCGGCTGTTGAAGAATTAATGCAGACTGGGTGGATGACGCTCCGCCATTCAACCCGTTACCATTGGTCATCACATTATGAAGCTTGTTCCAGACTCTAACTCCATCAGTATAAAAAAGAAGATTGCCTGAGCTGTCACTGATACTTGCGCTGCCTTCAACGGTATTCACTTTACCATTTGTTAAGTTAGCAGGCAATCCACTGGTAAAATCCATGCCTGCATTCCCGCCAAAGTACCAGACATCATATTCATGTTGTGCGGCTGTATTCCTGATTTGTAATATTGAAATTACAATCAGGGTTAAGAGTGCAGAGTAAAATTTCCTCATGGTTTTGGATTGGTTGCCGATATGGTTTTGAAGGATTGAAAAATTTTCATTGCAATACACCGGGATTCACAATTTCCCTAAACTCAAGGTAAATAATAGTATGAAATCATGATCAAAATGTGGAGTGCTAGGGCCGCATGATCATTATTTTCTTTTTGTAGAAATCATTTTCCATTTTGAATTCGGTGAAATAAACGCCACGGGACAGATTGTTAAGATTAATCTCTTTTTTCCACGGGATGGTATTAATATTTTCAGCGGAAGAGAAAAGAATTTGACCAAGTGTATTGACCACTTTAATGGAAACAACTCCGGGTGGCAAGCCGCTCATCCATTCAATTGTAAATACACCTGAAGACGGATTGGGAGAAATGATGAAACCAGATGCTCCATCAGGGTCATCTATTCCCGAGATCACCACATATTTTGAAGTATAGTTGCTGCATCCATAAGAATCGAAAACAAATACTGTATAAAAACCCGTTTGAGTTACAGTATATGTCTGATTGGTAGCGCCAATAATATCCAAGGAATTAAACTGCCATTGATAGCTTGTTGCAAAACTTGAAAACAGCGTAAGACCCGATTGAGAAATTGTGGGGGGTAAAGGAGTTGCATACACCGTCATGAAGCCCGGAAAAGTGGTAGTAACAGAACCGTAGACATTAGTAGTCGTAAGAGTCACATCGTAAGCTCCGGGTGTGCTGTAACATATATTCGAAGGGTTCTGCAGCGTTGATGTAACGGGATTTGCTCCGTCAAAAGTCCAGATCCAGGCGGTTGGGTTGTTGGTGGATTGATCAGTATAATCAACACAAAACTTTTCGCAAATGGAAGGATCAGGAACGGAAATACCCGGTATTGAAAGCAAGGCGCAATTGATGAATGAAACATTAATACTGTCAGAGTTTTTGCAGCCTCCGTTGGAAACAATCACGGAATAAATTCCGGAATCTGTAACTGCTATCGTTTGACCACTGCTGCCATTTGACCATGAATAACCCAGACCGGGATTGCCGGCATCGAGAATCAATGTATCGCCGAGACACAGCAATGTATCATTTCCAAGTGTGATGACTGGCATTCCTACAATGGTTACCGTTAAATAGATCGTGTCCACAATACCTCCTGATAGAATTTCGATGATGGTAATATCAAACGTATCAATAGCTGTAAATACATGAAACACGCTTACACCGGTATCAGTATTTGCAGCCCCGGATGCAGGGTCACCAAAATCCCATGATATTATGGAGTCCCCATCTGCACTGGTCAGGAATAAATGTGTTGAATCTCCGAAGCAGGTATTTTCAATTTTAATAGGTGAAAAGAAGCTTGCAATAAAATTCGGCAGGCCAAGTCCCATGGATTTAGGAGACATATTCACTGCAA
>JBDSEA010000011.1:0-25720 GCA_039920305.1 Chitinophagales bacterium | reverse complement strand
ATTGCAAATTGCCTGCTGTTTAAAAGAGAAATATAGCTTTTATTCACGATTACCGTAACCTTCCCTGCTTTCTTCCCTAACCTGATCAGCTTCTCATAAACCGGCTTCAAATAATCCCTGCCATTCTGAAAATGCCGCCTGATCAGATCTTCATCGTCCTCCTCTCCCAGTTTCCCGTGCATCAGCTTGACTATCATCTTTGCATCATCGTTGCCAACGCTGTATTTAATTTTAAGCCACTCAATCTGATCTTTTCTTACGCATGATACCCGCTTCTTCATCAGCTCCAGCCATTGATCAATACTTTTGCCAGTGTTTTTCTGCAGCTTTTTGATGAGGACTTTATGTTTTTCTACAGGGGATTCCATAAACATTGGGGGGCATGAAAGTAAACAGTAATGGTGAAATAAAAAACCATTCCTATCTTGATCTCATGCTCAAAATGATATTTAAAATAAAGTTTGTTGAATGTAAGAATAACTTTTATTTAACTGGCATTGTTTAATTCCCTGAGCGGGCATTTAAAAAAAGATCGAATCGCAGTTTATACCTGCAAACATTGTATTATGCTCATTTATTTTTATGTCCGGCCTCAATCTTGTCTAATTACGAATTTCTATTAACTTTGCAGCCCCTTAAAAAACGGGGAATCTCACTTAAAAGGAGGACACAAATTTTGGAAGAAAACAAAACCGAAAACCAGCTTACCGAGGAATCAAATACAACACTACCAAACGAAATTATTCAGGAATCACAAGACGGGTCTGAATTACAATATGCCGATGAACACTTCCAGCTGAATGATGGCAGTATGGACGAAACCAACAATCCCCAGCAACGGCCTGAAACTCCGCATGATGATTTTGACTGGGATGTGTCAAAAAGAAATGTGCGTAAATACACCCATGATGAGCGCTCCAAGCTCGAGGATATGTACAGTGACACGTTTGTGACTGTAAATAATCAGGAGATCATTAAGGGAACAGTAGTATCCATGACCAATACAGATGTTGTGCTCAACGTGGGCTTCAAATCTGACGGTCTTGTTCCATTGTCAGAATTCCGTGACATGCCTGAATTGAAAGTTGGGGAAGATGTTGAAGTCATGGTAATGGATAAAGAAAATCTAAAGGGTCAGCTGATCCTGTCACGCAAGAGCGCAAAGATGGAACGGGCGTGGGAAAGGATTGTATCTGCCAGCCAGACAGGTGAGGTTGTTACAGGACTGATTACCAACAAAACAAAGGGCGGGTTAATTGTTGATCTTTTTGGTTTGGAAACTTTTCTGCCGGGTTCGCAGATTGATGTGAAGCCAATTACTGATTATGATCAGTATGTTGGAAAGATGATGGAATTCAAAGTAGTAAAAATCAATCCCTCAATCAAAAATGCGGTTGTATCTCATAAGGCTCTCATTGAAGGTGATCTTGAGGAGCAGAGGATGCAGATCATTTCCAAGCTTGAGAAAGGACAGGTGCTGGAAGGAACGATAAAGAATATTACGGACTTCGGCGCCTTCATTGATCTCGGTGGGGTTGATGGATTGCTTTACATTACTGATATTTCCTGGGGCAGAATAAGCCATCCCACCGATATTCTCAAGCTCAATCAAAAACTAAATGTTGTAGTGCTTGATTTCGATGATGAGAAAAGAAGAATATCACTTGGTCTGAAGCAACTGACTCCTCATCCATGGGATGTTCTCGATGAGACTATAGCAGTAGGATCAAAAATAAAAGGAAAGGTTGTAAATGTTGAGGATTACGGAGCATTCCTGGAGGTGCAGCCAGGTGTGGAAGGGCTAATTCACGTTTCCGAGATTTCATGGAGCAGCGCACCGATCAATGCGAAAGAATATTTCAAGCTCGGCGATGAATATGAAGCCATGGTGGTTACCCTGGATCGTGCAGAGCGCAAAATGTCACTTTCATTAAAGCAACTTACTGCCGACCCATGGAATGAGATTGCAAGTAAATATCCTGTCGGATCAAAACACAAGGGAACTGTTCGGAATCTTAATCCCTATGGTGTTGTGGTTGAGCTGGAAGATGGTATAACCGGCTTTATTCACATCAGCGATCTTTCATGGGTAAAGCGAATACATAATCCAAATGAGATAACTAAGGCAGGCAACGAGATTGAAGTCGTTATCCTGGATGTAAATAAGGATGAAAGAAAGCTTTCTCTCGGTCATAAGCAGGTAGAAGAAGATCCATGGGATACGTTTGAAACTGTATTCCCTGTGGGTTCAGAACACCAGGCAACCGTTAGTAAGAAAGATGATAAGGGTGCTGTGGTTTTATTACCCTATGGACTTGAGGCATATGCTCCCGCAAAGCATCTTCGGAAAGAAAATGGAAAGAATGCAGAGCCTGAGGAAACGCTGAACTTTAAGGTTATTGAATTTGACCGTAACCAGAAGAGAATCATTGTTTCGCATACCCGTACATGGGAAGAAAAGATTGAAAAAGAAAAGGAAGTAGTGAAAGATAAGAAGCGTGATGACCGTAAAGGGCAGCGTGAAGAACTTGAAAAGATCAGCCGTAAAATCGAGAAGTCAACACTTGGTGACTTGGGCGTTTTATCACAATTAAAATCAAAAATAGATAAGGGGACATCAGAAATTTCTGATAAAGAAAATGCGGATATTGATGGTGATACTGAGGATGTGGCTGCATTAAAAGACCGGAATGATGCAAATAATAATTCCGTTGATGATCAGAGTGCTGAATCAAAAAGCATTTCAGACGATGACGGAGAAAAAGAAAAGCCGGAGTAATTTTAATGATCACACAAAAATCTCTTTCCGAAAAACCGGAAAGAGATTTTTTTTGGAAATTATTCAGTTCATTCCACTTTAAGCTTATCTATCAGCCACACCTTAAAAATCCTTTAAATTCCTGGCTTTTTTTTCTGTTAAATGCTCCTCGCACTATGAATTACTGGCTCGTTAAATCTGACCCTGAAACATATGGGTGGCAAGAATTGTCACGTGATAAAAAAACTGAATGGAGTGGGGTGCGCAGCTATGCCGCACGCAATCATCTGCGGACCATGAAAAAAAATGACCTCGTACTTTTCTATCACAGCGGAAAAGTATCTGCCGTTGTTGGAATCGTAAAAGTTACAAAAGAAGCATTTCAGGATCCAACAACAGATGATCAGGCCTGGGTTGCTGTTCAGATCACAGCAGTAAAAGCCTTGCAAGAGCCAGTCACGCTCAGTATGATCAAGTCAAGAAAAGAATTAAATAAAATGAACCTCTTAAAAATATCACGGCTCTCCGTCCAGCCAGTTACCGAGCAAGAGTTTTATACTGTTATGGAAATAGGGAAATTGTAGTTATGAGTATCACCTTTGCTAAAAGTAACAAAGCGGCAGAGAGTTCATGTGGCCGATTATTAATTTAGAAATGAAAAAATTTCATCATTAATATAATGCTTTTACTAATCGAGGCAGTCGCTGCTAACTACACCGTTGTGGTTTTTGAAATTCGGATAGTTCAGGAAAAAAATTTACAAGGATATTAATGGTTATCAGTTTGTTTTTCTTAGAAAAAGAATCTCCCATCCGTAATTTACTTTTACATATCCTAAAAAAGACGGAATGCCTTTTGTGAAATAAGGACAATGGCTTGGGAAATTTGTAATAATGAATGATTTACAATGTTTGAAAGTTTTATCACGCTTTATTATTGAAAACTCCCTTGTTGCAACGAATAATTCAGGGACAAACTTTTTTATGAAAAATCTATTTTTCATTGCACTAATGCCGCTATTGCACAGCCTTAATACATTCGAACCCGATGACATTCAGGGAACGTGGCTTACAACCGGTAATAATTCTGCTAAGGTTACAATTTACCGCAGGGATGGAAAATATTATGGCAAGATCGCGTGGCTGAAAGTGCCGACCGATAACGGAATGCCAAAACTTGATAAGCACAACCCCAATCCCATTCATCGTAAAGCTACCCTTGTTGGCTTAACCATCATCAATGGTTTTAAATGGGATGCTTCGGATCAGGAATGGGAAGGTGGTACAATTTACGACCCCGCCAGTGGAAACTCGTACAGCGGGAACATGCAGCTTCAGGATATAAATACTTTAAAGGTGCGGGGTTACATCGGCATTTCTTTGATCGGAAGAACAGAAATCTGGAGCCGCGTTCCATAACTTTCAGTGACTGATCTACCTTCGCAGCACAACCTAATTTTTTGCAGCCCGTCATAAGAAGAATCGCCATTCTCGGCTCTACCGGATCTATCGGCACTCAGGCGCTTGATGTAATCGAAAAGCAAAGGGAATTTCTTAAGGCGGAAGTCCTTGTTGCAAACAGCAATGCGGCACTCCTGATTGATCAGGCAAAAAAATTTCTGCCGGATTGTATCATCATTGCCGATGAAACTAAATATGAATTTGTAAAAAACGCGCTTGCCCTTACAGATGTAAAAGTTTATTGCGGTAAAGATGCAATATGCCAGGTTCTGCAGATGGATACCATTGACATCGTGCTTACTGCAATGGTCGGGTTTGCAGGTTTAAAGCCGGCCCTTACAGCTATTAAAGCCGGAAAAACAATCGCACTTGCCAATAAGGAAACACTTGTAGTAGCGGGGGAGCTTATTACTACGCTCGCACGTGAAAACGGGGTAAACATATATCCTGTTGACAGTGAGCATTCAGCGATCTTTCAATGCCTGGCAGGCGAGTGGAATAATCCAATCGAAAAAATTTACCTGACCGCCTCCGGGGGTCCGTTTATGGGTAAAACATATGATGAACTCAGGAAGGTAACAAAAGATCAGGCCCTTCAGCATCCTAACTGGAACATGGGCAGCAAGGTGACCATTGATTCTGCAACCCTCATGAATAAAGGTCTTGAAGTAATAGAGGCAAAGTGGCTTTTCAATTTACAGGATGATCAGATTGATGTGATCATTCATCCCCAATCCATTGTTCATTCAATCGTACAATTTGAAGACGGGAGCATGAAAGCCCAGATGGGTTTACCGGATATGCGGCTGCCTATTCAATATGCTCTTTGTTATCCCCGCAGAATAAAATCTGACTTTCCCCGCTTCCATTTTCTTAATTATCCTAAATTTACGTTTGAACAACCCGATACTAAAACATTTCGTAATCTTGCCCTCGCAAGACAAGCAATGAGGAGCGGAGGAAATATGCCATGCATCATCAATGCCGCAAATGAGGTAGCGGTAGATGGCTTCATTGATGAAAAAATTTCATTTAATACAATTACGGATATCATTGAAAGGTGCATGTCTAAGATTTCCTTTCTAAAAAACCCCGCTTACGAGGACCTTGTTGAAACTGATAAGGTCACCCGCAACTTTGCAAAATCGATTTTAAAATCATAACGAGCCAAATTTTTATACATGAGTGATGTGTTGATGAAAGCTGCGCAGCTTATTATGGCGCTTTCTATTCTTGTACTTATTCACGAGTTCGGTCATTTTATAGTGGCCAAAATGATGAAGGTACGGGTAGAAAAATTTTATCTTTTCTTCAATCCGGGCTTTTCAATTTTCAAATTCAGAAAAGGAGATACAGAATACGGACTGGGCTGGTTGCCGCTCGGAGGCTATGTTAAAGTTTCCGGAATCATTGATGAATCAATGGATAAGGAACAGATGAAGCAGCCTCCGCAGCCATGGGAATTGCGATCTAAACCCGCATGGCAGCGCCTCATTTTTATGCTTGGCGGAATTATCATGAATGTGCTGCTGGGAATTTTTATTTTTTGGATGCTCGCATTCTTCAATGGTGAGGAATACTTCCCGACCTCCGCTGTAACGTATGGCATAGTCGTGGATTCCACAGGTGCTTCGTTAGGGTTAAAGAATGGAGACAAGATCATCGCAGTGGATGGTGTGCGGGAAGAAAATTTTAATAAAATCCCCGGCACCATCATTCTGAACATAGCTAAGTCTATCACGGTGGACCGTAATGGAAAAGAGATGATTCTGCCTGTAACCGGTGAGCAGATTAAAAAGGTGATTGACAGTAAATCAGCGGGCAGCTTTATATCTGTTCGCTTTCCATTCATTATTGATAAGGTTAGCCCGGGCACTGCTGCAAGCGAGATGAACCTTCAGCACCGGGATGCGGTGGTGGCGATAAACGGTAAGCCGGTTGTGTATTATAATGATGTAAAAGCTCTGCTTGCAGCAAATGCAGGCAAAGAATTTTCCTTAACCGTTTTGCGTGATCACCGGCTCAGCACTTTCACGGGTAAACTTTCTTCGGATGGCTTGCTTGGGGTAATGCCCATGCAGCCCAAG
The DNA here is from genome assembly GCA_039920305.1 of Chitinophagales bacterium. Classification (GTDB taxonomy): domain Bacteria; phylum Bacteroidota; class Bacteroidia; order Chitinophagales; family UBA10324; genus DASRAJ01. The sequence goes on along the minus strand of JBDSEA010000011.1, from coordinate 19,415 downwards.
GCATTTTTCACAACAAGGAAAACACATTACAGCTTAATAAGCGCACTGCCTGCCGGTGTTAACCGTGCTTATGAAACCCTTATAAATTACATAAAGCAATTTGCACTCATTTTCTCTCCCGAAGTACAGGGTTACAAGCATCTGGGTGGCTTTATTACTATAGGTAACGCATTTGATCCACAGTGGGATTGGGTCACCTTCTGGTCTTTCACCGGATTTCTTTCAATAGCTCTTGCCTTCATGAATTTGCTTCCTATACCCGCTCTCGATGGGGGCCATGTTTTATTTACACTGGTTGAGATTGTAACAAGAAGAAAACCAAGCGATAAATTTTTGGAATATGCACAGATTGCCGGTATGGCAATTCTGTTTGCGCTGCTCCTGTTTGCAAATGGAAATGATCTGGTTCATCTTTTCAAATAGCGCCTCAGAAGAATTTTTGATGAACTACTTTGAACTCTATGGCATGCCTGTTTCCTTTCAGGCAGATGAATCTGAGATAAAGAAAAAATATTTCGAGTTAAGTAAGAAATTTCATCCGGATTTCTACGCCAGTCAATCGGCGGAAAAGCAACAGGAAATGCTGGAGATGTCAACTTTAAATACACGGGCTTTTCAGAATCTTTCAGATTTTGATCGGCGCATGAAATATATTCTTGAGCAAAAGAAAATCATCTTCGAAGGAGAGCGATACGTCCTTTCCCCGGATTTTTTAATGGAAATGATGGAAATAAATGAAGAGCTGGAGGAACTGAAGATTGAGAATGAAGAAGCGAAAACGAAAAAATCAGGGTTAAAGATTTCTGATTTGCTTTACAGGCTGCATGATGAAATGAAAAAAATACTGGATCATTATAATGATGCAACAACAACAGAAAGTGATTTAAACAAAATCAAGGATTATTATTACAAGAAAAAATACTTGTTGAGGCTGAAAGAAAGTTGGGATAATTTTGGGAACTCTGAAATGAGTCCTGAATCTTGAGTCTTGCATACTGTATTATCAAACGATAGCCCGGGTGGCGGAACTGGTAGACGCGCTGGACTCAAAATCCAGTAATAGCAATATTGTGGGGGTTCGATTCCCTTCCCGGGCACCGCTAATACTTCAATGAAAATCAATTGTACTTATTCAGCATGAGCATGCTTTCGGTACGATTTATAAAAGCTGTTCCACCGCATATACAATACACCTACCACCGCTTCCCTGAATATGCCATGACTCATTTTTGAATTTCCTTCCACCCGATCACTAAAAATTATAGGAACTTCCTTCATCGTAAATCCAAGACAATAAGCAGCATACTTCATCTCAATTTGAAATGCATAACCTACAAACTGAATTTTGTCAAGATCAATTGCTTCAAGCACCTTTCGGCGGTAACAAACAAATCCTGCGGTAGTGTCCTGAACAGGCATCCAGGTAATAAGGCGAACATACACCGAGGCATAGTACGACATCAGCACACGGTTAGCAGGCCAGTTGAGTACCTTTCCCCCTTTAACGTAGCGAGATCCGATAGCGACATCGAAACCCTTGATAGCACAGGCATTAAACAATGACTGAAGAGCATCAGGAGGGTGAGAAAAATCAGCATCCATCTCGAAAATATATTCATAGCTTCTTTCAAGCGCCCATTTAAATCCATGAATATAAGCAGTGCCTAATCCATGCTTGCCTGTTCTTTGTTCAAGAAATAATCTTTTCGTAAACTCTTTTTGCAGCTCCCTCACTTTTCCTGCTGTGCCATCGGGTGAATCATCATCAATAATAAGAAGGTGAACATCCTGTTGAAGTGAAAATATGCTCTTTATCAGCGGAGAAATATTCTCAAGCTCATTATAGGTTGGAATGATTATAAGGCAGTTTGATAACACAAGGCTAAAGAATTAATTGTAACTGTTTATTGATTACCAAATACATGGTGAAAGGAAAAAACAGAAATTACGGATTCTGTAAATGAGTAATGTAAGAATAGTAAATACCTGCGGCTTGATATCTTAAAGAGGCCTTTTAACTCTCTCCTTTATATTCCGGATCTTTTCCTTGAAGTCAATAGTGAACTCACTTTTTAAAATCCAGTCAAAATAGCCGGGCTCAAGCTTGTTAACTTCAATCACTGTTTTTCCCTTATGTTTTCCAAAATTAAATACCTCGATGCCATTATCAAAGTACATCCGTCTGCCTAGGTCAACGAAATCGCCATCCTTGCACATTTCATGCAAAAAATCCATCTCATTCTTCATTGCCCCGGTATAACGATCCAGTTGTGATTTTAGGACCTCAAAAGTTGCTTTCACATCTGCCATTGCGCTATGAGCATTCTCTAGCGGCTTTTCGCAATAAAACTTATAAGCAGCAGTGAGCGTGCGGGGTTCCATCTGATGATAAAGACGCTGCACATCCACAAGACGCCTGCTTGAAAGATCGAAAATAATGCCTGCCCGATGAAATTCTTCAAGAAGAACAGGCAAATCAAACCGCAACGAATTGAAACCGGCAAGATCGCAGTCATCAAGAAAAATGAAAAATGGTTTAGCAATATCCTGAAAGGTTGGGGCATCCTTTACATCCTCATCTGTGATTTTATGAATCAGTGAAACCGCCTCAGGTATGTGCATCTGGGGATTTACACGAACCTCTTTTTCATGCAGGTTTCCGTCGGGCATCACCTTGAGCACGGCAATTTCCACAATACGATCCTTTACAATGTTCGTTCCGGTGGTTTCCAAATCCAGAAAGGCAAGCGGACGTGTTAATTGTAATTCCATTTATGAATGTGTGGAAACAAAATTAGCGATCTCATTCAAATCCAGTCCATCAAAATTCCCTGAACTCATCAGCAATAAATTTTTATTCTCCCAATGAAATGATTCAAGAAAGCTGCGGAGTGAAAAACAATCGGTAAATACACTGATGGCTTCATCACCAAAAGATTTTTTGATGGCTGAATCTGTAACCGGAGGCATTTGCTTCAACTGCAGGGTGTGCGTGTTACAGAAAACTACACTGATGTCAGCTTCCTGCATAGTTCCTGAATATTCGGATAAAAATTTTTCGTTCAGGCTGCTAAAAGTGTGGAGCTCAAAGCATGCAATTAATTTTCTTTTCTGAAACTGCTCTTTCACTGCCGAAATAGTAGCTTTTAATTTTGAGGGAGAGTGTGCAAAATCACGGAAGATGCTGCAGGACATATTCTCATAAACCAATTCCAATCGCCTGGCAGCACCTGTAAAATCTTTTATAGAATCAAAGCAATCATCTTCACTTACCCCAAGGCATTTACATATTTCTGCAGCCCCTGCTAGGTTCTGTAAATTATGTTCCCCGAAAATATTCAAAGCGATTCGTTTAACTCCGGAAAGCAATACTGTCTTTCCATTTCTGATCTCATATGGCGGAATACCATATCCTATCTTTTTGATCGACGCTTTTGCCGAGTCAGCAACTTCTTTAACCACTTTATCTTCCAAATTAAAAATCAAAGTTCCCCCGGGAGGAATTAATTCGACAAACTTCCGGAACTGTTGTACATAGCCATCAAAGGTGGGGAACACATTAATGTGATCCCATGCTATCCCACTGATTAAAGCAATCTGAGGACGGTAGATATGAAACTTGGGGGTCAGGTTGATAGTAGAATCCGGATATTCATCTCCTTCAAAGATCATCACAGGTGCCTTCTTACTCAGGCGAACCGTAATTTCGAATCCCCTGACCTCAGAACCTACCATGTAATCAAAGTCCTGGGTATTCTTTTTCAGAATGTGCATTACCATTGCAGTAATAGAGGTTTTACCATGACTTCCACCGATCACCACCCTTACTTTATTTTTTGCTTGCCCATAAAGAAATTCAGGAAAAGAAAATATTTTTAGCCCAAGCTCCATTGCCCTGATCAGCTCGGGATTATCCGCTTTTGCATGCATGCCTAACAGAACGGAGTCAAGAGCAGGTGTAATTCTCTCAGGATACCAGCCTTCCTTTTCAGGAAGTAAATGGTAATGATCAAGCTTGCTTTTAGCAGGCTCAAAAATCTCATCATCAGACCCCGTTACTTTGCACCCATTGAGATGAAGGGCAATTGCCAGGTTGTGCATAACACTTCCACCGATTGCAATGAAATGTACATTCATAAATTATTTTTGTGGAAGCATCAAAGAGAAGTAGATTTGCAGAAGTACCGCCGGAGAAAACCACTAACTATCAAGATCATGAAATCATCCCTGCTGCGCATGCTTACCCTTGCAACTTTAGTACTCGGAGTTATTTTTTTGTTTTCATCATGCGGAAGTCAGAAAATGGGTTGCCCTGGTTCGATTACAAAAGCTGAGCAAAGCGCTCCAGCTCACAGCTAATGAGTTTCACGAGCTTTCCTCAATAAGATTCATATTCTGTAATTTTATTTGACACGGAACGAATATGTAATTGTTCCAAACTGTTCTTCGGCAGCACTCGGATCCGCATTCACTTTTGTTTTCAGTGCAGCATTTTCCGCTAATTGAAAAAGATATGAATCAGTTGTTGTTGACCCCTTTTGTGTTGCTTTCGCCCACACCACTCTACCTTCCTTATCCACTTTAATATTTACTACCACCCGGCCGGTTTTCTGTGAGTTATCACTGATGACCGGGAAATAAATAATTTTCCTCCCGCTCATCCCTAATTGAGCACCACCCCCACTGCCTCCCGGTCCATTACCAAGGCCCGGGTTACCTGAATAGTCAGTCCCATTGACGTCACCATTTGGTTTTCCCTGATCACCCTTCACAATTCCGGTTCCTTCACTTTGACTGTTATTTGGCTTAGAACCCGGATACAAGGCCTTCGCTTTCGGCTGAGGCGGAGATTCAACAGCAGGTTTTTTCGCAGGGGTCGTACTTGATTTTGGATTTGTGCTTTTCACCTCAGCATTATTTTTCTTTTGATCATCTTTCTTTTGAATAACAGGCACATCTTCGGTAGTTTCCTGGGTGAGAATTTTATCATCCGATTTCTTTGGGGATGAAGCAGCGGATGCAACCTGGTAAGGCGCATTTAATTGATCCGCAATTCCCTGTGGCTGTATATCACCTGATCCTACCTCTACCAGTCCAAGATTAAGAAATACACCTGATTCACTAAGGGGAGGAAAGGGAGGTTTTAATACAAAATATAAAAATAATAACACCAGTAACCCATGAAAAATTATGGTAACGATCATACTCTGCATTTTCGCCTTCCTCTCCTTTTGTGCATTATCAGCATCGAAATATGGATTCACATCCACTTCATGCTTCAGAAAATTATTTTGGTTGAGCGCGAACATCTTTAAATTATATGATCATTGAAATTCAATAATCGTTCTCATTATTTGCATATCCCATAATGCCTTCCTTTTACAGACCGACAACACGTTTATTATTTTTTTGCCTGCGTTGCGAGAATCATTTTCGCATGAAGCTTGGTCCCGATATCAATTACATCCACTACATCCTGCATAGTTAACAGATTATCAACCCGCAGCACAATCGTAGGCTCATTCACGGTTGCAATTCGCTGGGCAAGTACACTTTCGAGGTCCGGAAATGCAACCGGCTTATCATCTACTGCATAATTCAAATTTTTATCAACAGAAACAGTTATCATTTTTTTAGCCATCGTCTGCTCACTGCTGCTGGATTTAGGCAACGTAAGCTTGATCACAGAGGGATTTACCATCGTGGAGATAATGAGAAAAAAAAGCAGCAGCATAAACATGATATCGTTCAGTGCACTGGTAGCTACTTCTGCCCTCAATCGTGTTGCACGGCGCAATCTCATGCTGTAGGTTCTTGTATAAGGTCAATGAAATCAACGGCATTTTGTTCAAGCATATATGCCACCCTGTCAATCATGCTGTTTAGAAGGTTGAAACAGATGAAAGCAAAAATACCCACCAGTAATCCTGAGGCAGAGGTGATCATTTTTACGTATAAGCCACCTGCAATCACATCAATACTTATGTTTTTCTCAACCGAAATATCATAAAAGATTTTGATTACACCAACAATAGTTCCGACGAACCCAAGCATCGGCGCAATACCTGCGATGATTCCGAGTATAGTCATGTTCTTTTCAAGTTTATAAATCTCAAGCTTGCCCTCCCCTTCTACTGCTGATTCAACCTCCTTAATAGGCTTGCCAATTCGCTTAATCCCCTTAAGCAGCAATCTCGATATGGGGGTGTTGGTATTCCGGCAGAGTGAAAGCGCTGCATCCATTTTGCCATTCAGCAAATAATCGCGGATATTGCTCATGAAGTTCTGATTGATGCGCGACGCATTTCTTATGACTATGAATCGCTCTACGGTAAAATAAACCGCGAGCAATGAAAGTATGCCTATAGGCGCCATGATCCAACCGCCTTTCATAATCAGGCTTAGAAATGTGAGGGGCTCTTGTACGGTTACCGTATTCTGAAAAGCATTAGCTGATTGTGTTGCGCTATCAATGGCAGTTTGAGTTATCTGAAGCAATAGAGTCATAGAGGGGGGTAACGCATTGGGTGAAAAATTATTTTTTATATGCGGGCAAATATATCCGATTCAGTAGCGCGAACCTGATGTTTCATTCCACAGAGTTGATAAAGCTGTAGTGCATTGCCTACGCGTGAAAACCCGTTTGTAGATTTTAGTAAGCCAGGTTAACGCTTAATTGTCAAAGGAATACTATTTTATTGACTCTTGCTCTGCCATTCACTTGTGTTTTTAAAAAGAAAAACCCGCTATCATGGTCAATAAAAAGCTCATTTAAGGAAAAGCGGATTGAATTGATTCCACTGTGAAGCTTTTGGGTAGTGTGGTTCCAGATGACTTTTCCTTCTTCGTTTAACAAAGTAAAATGTGCAGCGCTGTTCATCCCTATACCCTGCATTTTAACAGTGAAATAATTATCTACAATGGATGGGAAGACAGTGACATAAAAGGGTATTGGTTGCGGTTGATTGGCTTGAGTGAATGTATTCAAGTCCAGGCTATACATGGAGCGGCCATAAGTCGCAGCAACTAATTTTCTCGCAGGCTCATAAAAATTTAAATCGGTAACTGGGACCGCGGGCAGATCAAATCCCAGGGTAAACCATGTATTACCAAGATCACTTGTGTATAACACTCCGGCATCAGTTGCGAGATACAAGGTTGAATCCAGAAGAGGGTCAATGATCAGGTCATTTACAGGAACATCGGGAAGGTTTCCGGAAATGCTGTTCCAGGTTGCTCCCAGATCAGTGGTACGATATACATGGGCCATGTTATCTGCGAATCTGTAGCCCGACAATGTAATAAACGCGGTGTTCGGCTCATAGGGGTCACAAATTATCCTCGTCACCCAGCGCACCGGAAGTGAGTCAGAAATTTTCAGCCAGTTAATCCCGTTATCCTGGGTAACCCATGCATTTCCATCATCAGTACCTGCAAACACAATACTTGTGTCAACAGGTGAAACCGCAATCGTGGTGATGGTGGCGTACGTGATGTTCGAATTTATATATCCGTTGGTTAGATCATCACTAAAAGAGTTCCATTGCTGCGCACGATTAAGTGTTTTGTACATTTTGTTTGCTCCGTAAAAAAGTGACTTAGTGTTTAGGGGATTGAAAGCAACCGGCGTGTTCCAGTTTTTTCGTGTAGAATTACTAATGCCGTTTGTTGCACCAAAAGAGGTGTTCCATCCATTCACAGTTCGCTGGAGGGCACCATACTGACTTTCACCATAGCCATAATCATTGTCAGAAGAATCTACAAGCACATAGAATCCATCACCGCCTACAATTGCATCCCAGTCATCTGTATTTCCCGTGATAGTTCTAACAACACCATTATCCTGCAAGCCACCATACAGAGCAGAAGGATTGGTATAATCTATTTCGCAGGTATAGAATTGATTGATCGGCAGTCCTGGAATGTGTGTCCACGAAGCTGTGCCATTAGTGGACTTGTAAACTCCGCCATCAGTGCCCTCGTATACAAGCTGATGGTCAAGAGGATGGATATAAATTGAGTGATGATCCACATGATTACTTCCTGATGCTACGGACCAGCTGCTTCCCCCGTTGATGGTTTTATAAGTTTCAAATCCAATTGCATAAACAATATCATCATCAGTGGGATCAATTTTAATCCTGCCGAACCACCAGCCATAGGAAGCGAACATGGAACCAAGAGAACCGTCACTCGTTGCATTCCATGAATCTCCCCCATCAGAAGACTTATAAATTCCCTTGAATTCACCGGACTGATCAGCATAGATTGAATAAAGCACACCCGGATTACTCACTGAAATATCAATGCCTATTCTTCCGACATCGGTTGATGGCAGTCCGTTTGTCAATTCATTCCACGTATCACCCCCATCATAAGACCGCCAGATACCGCAGGAAGCTCCTCCATAGTGCTGATAGGTAAATCTTCTTACGCGTTCCCAGGAGCATGCATACAGGGTATCCGGATTCTGTGGATTGATGGCCATATCAATCACGCCTGTTGAATCATTGATAATTAAAATTTGCTGCCATGATTGCCCCCCATCTGTAGTGCGGTAAATTCCCCGGTTGTTTCCATTGGAAAACAGATCTCCCATCGTTGCAGCAAAAACCCGGTCAGAATTTTTAGGGTCAATTACTATTCTCCCTGTATTTCGCGTTGAATCCAGTCCGGCATAATTCCATGTCGCACCGGCGTCAGTGGATTTAAAAATTCCTGCACCGTCATATGTAACAGAACCACCCCCGCAATTGGGTTCTCCCGTTCCTGCATAAACTATATCAGGATCGGAAGGAGAAACCGCAATATCCCCGATTGATAAGCTCGGTTGTCCGTCAAAGATGGCTGTCCAGGCAATTCCGCCGTCAACAGATTTGAAAATACCACCCGAAGCACCACCCACATAAATAATGTCAGGATTAACAGGGTCCATCTCAATATCCTGAACTCTTCCTCCGATGTTGGTAGGTCCTTCCTGCTGCCATTGCAAATAATCGCGCAATAAATTGGGGGAACCCATGCTTGCTTTCATTTCCAAGGCATATCTGTAAGCCTGATAGTCAACTTTCCCATATGGAAATGATCGCTGCATGAGAAACCAATCAGATGGCTCCTCATTCTTCTCAAAAGAATGTGTACTTTTCTCAGGAATAAAGAACGGTATTGAAACCAGGATTGAAAACAACAACCCGACGAATGGTATAGAAAGTATCTTCATAAAAAAAAGCAATCACGAAATTATGCTTCTGAGCTGAAACACGATCAACTTCAGACGGATGTTGAAAAAAACCTGAACTTTATTATGATGAAAAAGGAAGAAGGGAAAGCGAGGGAAGAAACCATTTATCTCTTTACAGATGGTGCCTGCAGCGGTAATCCCGGGCGTGGCGGCTATGGAGCGATACTTCGTTATGGCAAACATGAGAAAGAGCTTTCAGAAGGTTTTTTGAAAACAACCAATAACCGTATGGAGCTGCTTGCCGTAATTAAAGGATTGGAGGCATTGAAATTCGATGGCTGTCAGGTGGTTATTACAAGTGATTCCAAATATGTTATTGAAGCAATTAATAAGGGATGGCTATTTACCTGGGAAAAAAAGGGATGGAAAAAAGTAAAAAACCCCGATCTCTGGAAACGTTTCTTAGAGGTTTACAGAAAGCATCAGGTCACCTTTCAATGGGTTCGGGGACATGACGGGCATTGGGAAAATGAGCGTTGTGATCAGCTTGCCGTCGGCGCTTATATAGGGTCTGATTTAATGGAGGATACGGGCTATACAAAGCTTGCAGAGGTAAAAATGGGTATGTTTGATAAAGATCAGATCAATTTTAGTCCGCACAATTAGTGTGACCCGAAACCAGGTTTGTCTTCAATGTAATCTTTATGCCGGCACTGGTACCGAACCCGCCGGAGCCATCTCGTTAATCTTTGTTTGCCTGATGTAATCCTCCACCTTGTCAACCATCATTTTTGATCCCATAAAAATCGGGCTTCTCTGATGTAGTTCATTGGGTTCAATATCGAGTATTCTGCGGCTTCCGTTGGTTGCTTTACCCCCCGCCTGCTCTACTATAAATGCCATGGGGAAACATTCATATAGTAGTCGAAGCTTTCCTTTTTGAGAAGTCCTGGTTGAAGGATACATAAAGATTCCGCCATAGAGAAGGTTGCGGTGAATGTCGCCCACCAGTGAGCCAATATAGCGCAATGAATATGGGCGGTTGGTGATTTTATCCTCGCTCTGGCAATAAGTGATGTATTCTTTTACCGGCTGATCAAACTTTAAAAAGTTTCCCTGGTTTACTGAGTAAATCTTCCCGGTTTCAGGCATCTTGATATCCTTGTGCGACAAGCAGAACTCCCCGATTGAAGGATCAAGCGTAAACCCGCTGACACCGTTACCCGTGGTATAAACCATCATCGTACTCGATCCATAAATAATATAACCGGCGGCAACCTGACGAGAACCCTTCTGCAGAAAATCTTCCAGGGTGCACATACCGAAAAATGACTGGCGCCGATAAATAGAGAAAATGGTTCCGATGGCAACGTTCACATCAATATTGCTCGAGCCATCGAGCGGGTCAAGGGTAACTACATATTTGGCATTCTTTGCTGCTTCAGTATTTATAGGCAGAAAATCATCCATCTCCTCGCTGCCAACACCACAACATTCACCGCTTACCTGTAATGCAGAAATAAATTGCTCATTGGCAAAAATATCAAGCTTTTTTACTTCATCACCGGTCACATTATTTGCACCCGTGGTACCAAGAATATCTACAAGTCCCGCTTTGTTTACTTCACGGTTTACAATTTTTGCAGCAAATGCAATGTCACGCAGCAATCCGCTTAGCTCGCCTGTTGCGAAAGGGAAATCTTTTTCTTTCTGGAAAATAAATTCATCGAGTGTAATTACTTTCTTGGTTGTTTTCATTCCGCTGGTTTTGGTTTGAAAAATAAATGCGACTTCTAATCGAAATCGCACATGGTGTTGCGCAAATATATAGAAACAGTTATTCCGAACAAATTCATAGCCCAAATCGGGTTTTGAATGTCATCTTTGCATGTGACATTCTTTTCAATTACCAATTTGAACTACCCGCTTTGATAAATATGCATACCATTCTTGGTGCAGGAGGTGTTACGTCCAATGCACTTGTTAAAGAACTCCGGGGCAGTAACCTACCCTTTACACTTGCAAGCAGAAATCCTAAACCGGTTCATGATGAGCGCTGGATTAGCGTGGATTTGACTGATGCAGGCTCAGTAATGGAATGCGTTAAGGGCTCATCCCTGGTTTACCTGCTCGCAGGAACAAAATATGACATCAAAGTTTGGGAGGCATTCTGGCCCCGGGCAATGAAAAATACCATTGAAGCATGTAAGACTGCAAATGCAAAACTGATTTTCTTTGATAATGTATATGCATATGGCTTAGTGAACGGCGTAATGACGGAATCTACACCGTATAATCCGGTAAGTAAAAAAGGTGAAATCCGGGCAAAGATTGCAGAATACCTGATGGATGAAACACGGCGTGGCCATCTCAGTGCAATGATCGCACGTGCTGCGGATTTCTATGGGCCGAGGTATGATAAAAGTTTCTTCAACATGATGGTAATGGAGCCCCTGTCAAAAGGAAAACGGGCGCAATGGTTGGTGAATGACAAGGCACCTCATTCATTCACCTATACCCCTGATACGGGTAAAGCATTGTTAAAATTGTCAAGTGATCCTGCCGCCTTCAACCAGCAGTGGCACCTTCCAACTTCATCACCTGCACTTACAGGAAAAAAATTGATTGAAATGGCTGCCGCTGCATTCAATTCAAAGCCGCAATACATGGTGTTGCCGAAAATTATGGTGAGTGTAGCGGGAATTTTTGACCACAACATCAGGGAGGCAGTGGAAATGCTTTATCAAAACAAGTATGATTACATTTTTGATTCATCGAAATTTGAAAATGCCTTTGGAATCAAGGCGACTGCGTATGAAGATGGCATTAAGGAAGCATCGAAGAGTTATGATTAATCAGAAATTTTGCAACCGTGGTTCAGGGAGAATATCCGGGCAGGTTAATTTGTAATCTACATTTATTGCATGCTGGTTTTACGTTTCTACTTTTGCAAAAATTTTCCCATTGACAAAGGATGCCATTATTGAATGTGTACCCAACTTTAGCGAAGGGCGTGACATGGAAAAGATCAGGGATATTACAAGCCAGATTGAAATGGTCGAGGGTGTCAGACTGCTCGATGTTGATCCTGGTAAAGCAACTAACAGAACTGTTGTAACCTTTATTGGCAATCCCGACTCAGTGATTGAAGCAGCGTTTCAGGCCATAAAAAAAGCGAGCGAAGTAATTGACATGCGTACTCATAAAGGCGAGCATCCGCGAATGGGAGCAACGGATGTTTGTCCTTTAATACCTGTAAGCGGAATCACTATGAAAGATACTGCTGCATATGCTGTAAAGCTTGGTGACAGAGTCGGTAGCGAGTTACGCATTCCGGTTTACCTTTATGAGCATGCGCAGGAAAATGAAGCAAGAAAAAATCTTTCAGTGATCCGTGCAGGTGAATACGAGGGCTTTTTCAAAAAGATAAAACTGGAAGAATGGAAACCCGATTTTGGTCCGGATGAATTTTCACCAACAAGTGGTGCAACAGTTATTGGCGTGAGAGATTTCCTGGTTGCCTACAATGTGAATCTTAATACCACTTCTGTCCGCCGAGCCAATGCAGTTGCATTCGACATCCGCGAGGCGGGGAGAAAAATCAGGAATGTCAAGGGAGAAGAAATTGTCAAGCCGGGCACTCTTAAATCAGTTAAAGCCATCGGATGGTTTATCAAGGAATATGGAATTGCACAGGTAAGCATCAATCTGACTAACATCAATATTACCCCGGTTCACGTTGCATTTGATGAGTGCGTTAAATGCGCTGAGTATAGAGGGATGCGTGTAACAGGGTCTGAACTTGTGGGGTTAATTCCGCTTCAGGCAATGCTTGATGCGGGGAAATATTTCCTTCGAAAGCAGCAGCGCAGTGCTGGTGTGAGTGAAGAGGAATTGGTAAAAACTGCGATCAGGTCATTGGGACTTAATGCACTGTCTCCATTTGATCCCGGCAAAAAAATCATTGAATTCCTGTTGCGTGATGAGGCGCAGAAACCGCTCATCAAAATGAATTTACAAAAATTTGCAGACGAAACTGCAAGCGAATCTCCGGCGCCTGGTGGTGGCTCTATTGCTGCTTACATTGGTTCACTGGGCGCGTCACTTGCCGTCATGGTAGCGAATCTTTCATCTCACAAAAAAGGATGGGAAGAACAGTGGGAAGAATTTTCAGTTTGGGCTGAAAAGGGTCAGCTGCTGAAAGATGAATTGCTGAAACTGGTGGATGAAGATACCCGCGCCTTCAATCGCATAATGGAAAGTTTTTCACTCCCTAAAAGCAATGAGGAGGAAAAAGCAAACCGTTCATCAGCAATACAGCATTCAACACTGAGTGCGATCGAAGTTCCGCTGCGCGTTATGGAAGTTGCTTGTGAGTCTTTCGATGTGATTATGGCTATGGCAAAAAAAGGAAACCCAAATTCAGTTTCTGATGCAGGGGTTGGCGCATTATGTGCCCGAAGCGCCGTTTTAGGCGGCTATCTGAATGTTACCATTAATCTGGCAGGATTAAAAGATGAAGCATTGAAAAAGAAATTTGCAGATAATGCAGAAATGCTTAAGGAACAAGCGATCTCGCAAGAGAATGAGGTGCTTAAAATAGTAATGGACAAGATCAACACACTTTAAATATTCGGTTAAATTTGCGCCCGCATATCCCAAGCCATTTAAAATAAACCATCCGAATATGAAAATCTCCCTCTTCAAGCCTATCTTCCCGGTTGTTGTAATTCTTTCAGTCTTATCATCATGCCAGCATGATGTTAAGGATCAACTGGTAGGTACCTGGCAAATGGCTCGTGTAAAACTTACCAGTACGGAAGAGCAGCAAAAAATGATTGAAGGCAGGATCGGTTCACTCAAGGATAGCCTTACAAACGCGAGCGATACTGCCAGGCAGAATAAGTTTCAAAACCAGATTACCATAATGAATAAGCGTTTATCAGACATGATTTTAAAACAGGATTCAGCAATAAAAAAGACAACCTGGGAATTTAAAAGCAACGGGGATTTTATTGCATATATGGGAACACAGCAAAATAAAGGCCTCTGGTCATTTGATCAGGATATGATGATGCTCTTTACCATCATCGCAAAGCAAACATATTCACAACGGGCACAGCTCGAAAAAGACTCACTCACACTACAACTGGATTCAGTAAACTACTTCAAGTTTGCAAGAATAAAATGATCCATAATTAAGAACAAAAATTCTAACCTGGTGGCCGGATGGTTTCGCCTGAATAATTTTATCAATCCTTTTTCATCATACTGAATCTTAGAATTCATATCAATTCATATTTCCAATTTAAACAGTTCAGGATAAGCCAGGACCGGTGCGCAATGAAAGTTACAACTGATGCATGCCTGCTGGGCGCGTGGGCTCCTGTTCCATCTGCAGGCAGGTTTCTGGATATAGGCACGGGAACAGGATTGCTCCCACTGATGATGGCACAACGAAGCCAGGGGATAATTGATGCAATCGAGGTGGAAGAAGACAGTTGTGCACAGGCCAGAGAAAATATTGAAGAAAGCAAATTCAGAGATCGGATTACGTTAATTCTGGCGGATGTAATGGATTATGCCACCCAGTATAATGGTCTATGCTATGATTTCATCATTTGTAATCCCCCATTTTTTCAGCGGCAGCTGCCAGCAGCTTCCGCTAAAACAAATATTGCAAGGCATGACGTGAGGCTGAATGCAGGACAGCTATTAAGTGCGGTAAAAAACTTATTAAAACCGCAAGAAGGAAAATTTAGTGTGCTACTTCCTTTCAGGCAGGCAAAAGAATTTATTTCATCGGCCCAAAAAGAGAATTTATTTCTTTGGGAGGAATTATTGATTCGCAGTAAACCCAGGAAAGCCGTGATACGTTGTGTTATGATATTTCGTCCTTCGCCTACGCAAAAAATTAAAAGTGAATCGCTTTCCATTAAGGATGATGAAGGAAATCATACTGAAATATTCAGCAGCCTGATGCGGGATTTCTATCTAAAAGTATAATGGTGTGCGGGATTTAATTCAAAAGCAGCTTCATAATCACTTTCCCTCAATAAAAAATTTTGCTTTGCCGGATGAGCAAAGCGTTGCCCCTTGCGTTAATTTTTTCACTGATGATTTTGTGAATCAAATCAGGATCCCGCTTTTGGGTCGCTGATGTATAATATTTGTCATAGTACTTTAGAAAAATAGAGAAGGCTGAGCGAATGTCCCCATCTTCCAAAAATTTAATCGCATTTCTTGTTTCCAGACCACCAAGTCTTTTAGCTATGCGAAGAGTCGCTTCCTTCAGCGCAGTTACACCAAATGAGCCATATGAATCAACGATATAGCTCAGCCGCTTCTCAAAAGGAATATCAAGATAAATGACCCGGGCATTTCTCATTTGCATCCACAATGCATTTGGCAAATTGATACTGCCGATGCGCTGACTTTCATCCTCAAGCCAGATCGTTTTTTGTGAGCCGACGGTTCTGAATTGCATGAATAGTTCATTCTCAAATTGTTCCTGAGCCGGGGCTGCTGATTCATTGATTCCTCCAAATGCGGAGCCTTTGTGATGAGCCAGAGCTTCCAGATCAATTACACTTTCACCCTGACTTTGCAATTCATGCAGCACTTCAGTTTTTGCGCTACCGGTTTTACCTCCAAGAATCATAATATTTTTTGGCATGCTGAAGGATTCCAGTACGGCTTTTCGAAATGCCTTGTACCCTTTATTAAGCACTGCAACCCGGTAACCAAAAAGGTCGAGCATCCACGCCACCACTCCGCTCCTCATCCCACCGCGCCAGCAATGAACAAAAACCTGTTTATCACTTGTTACTTTTTTCAGGGTGGTAACAATTTGCTGCATATTTATACCATAATACTTCAACCCAAGCATCATGGCCGCCTCCCGTCCCTGTTGTTTATAACACGTGCCAATTACAGTTCGCTCTTCATTTGAAAACAGAGGAAATGAAAGGGCACCGGGAATATGTCCGTGCAGATACTCGGCGGGAGATCGCACATCAATGAGAAGCCGGCCGGCTGATTGCACTAAAAAATCTTCGGTGTCGAGCTTGGTTACCACAATATGCTACTACTCATAGCGCGGACGAAAATAGCGCTTGCACGATGGCAGCTTTACCGGCCTAAGTTTATTTTTTGCCCGTGTATGCTGCTGTTGAGTGATAGAGCCAAGTACAAGATTCAATTTTGGCTCGATCTCCTCTCTGATGCTGACCTGAAATTCCCTGAAGCCACGGCTTGCAATTTCTGCACAGGCATGAGCATCTGATTCAGCCCGATGATGCTCCAGCTCAAGTCCAAGAAATTTACACATGTGAGAAAGGCCAAACCGCTGCATATCATTGCACCATACTTTTTTTGCAACCTTAATACTGCACATATAATCAATGGGCCTGAATGGAATGTTATAATAGAGCAGCAGGCTTCGGAGGACCTGCAAATCAAACTCAGCATTGTGAGCAATAATTAGCTGTTCTTCAAAATAAGGTAACAGTTTATACCATATTTCATGAAATGACGGTGCATCTTTTACATCTTCTTCACCAATCCCATGAAGGTAAGTATTGTATGAGTTGAAACGATTTTGCGGCGGTTGAATGAGCCATGATTTTGTTTCTATTATCTTATAATAGCGTACTACTGCAATACCGATCTCACACGCGCTGATATTTTGCTCGTTGGCAGTTTCAAAATCTATTGCAAGAAAGTCCATTCTTATTTCTCAATATAATTATTTACCTGCTCCATTGTTCTCATAAACTCATTTTCACTGATGATGGTGATTGTTCCGAGTTTCTTAGCCTTTTCCAGTTTCGATCCGGCATTTTCACCAACCACTAAATAAGTAAGTTTTGAATTTACTGAGCCAGCTATACTTCCGCCATTCTTCTCCACTAATGCTTCAGCCTCATCTCTTTTCATGTGAAGTGTGCCTGTGAACAGAAAGCTTTTTCCTGAAAGCTTACCAGTCAATTTGGATTTGCTTTTTACATGCTTCAAATTCAAACCCATAACACGAAGCTCCTCCAGCAATTTGTCGGTTGCAGGAGAATGAAAAAACTCATATATACTTTGCGCCACCCTTGGTCCTATATCTTCCACATCCATCAGCTGATTCTGATTCCATTCTTTGAATTCTGAAATATCACTAACATACTCTGCCAGTTTTTTTGCGGTGGTTTCTCCTACGAAGCGAATTCCCAGGCCAAACAGTAAGCGATGCAACGGCTGCTGCTTTGATTTTTCAATTGCCTTTTTCAGATTGCCGGCGGATTTTTCTTTCCATCCTTCCCGTTCCAGAATTTTTTTAAAGTCAAGCCTGTAAATGTCAGAAATGGTTTCAATCAATCTACTTTCAACAAATTCCAGAACTGCAGATGCCCCGAAACCACGGATATCCATGGCATCTTTTGAAACAAAATGAATCAATCGCTCAGTTACCTGAGCAGGACAATTGATGTTGATGCATCGCCAGTTGACTTCTTCTTCAGGCTTAAACAATTGCACGCCACAGGATGGACAACTTTCTGGAAAATGGATTTTTTTTTCATTGCCGCTTCGTGCTTCCTTTACAGATTGTACGATATATGGAATCACTTCTCCTGCTCTTTCTATTAATACCCGGTCACCGATCCTGATGTCTTTTTCATCAATGAAATCCTCATTGAACATGCTGATTGAAGAAACCATAACACCCGCAAGTTGCACAGGCTCCAGTTTGGCAACCGGAGTGATGGCACCGGTTCTGCCCACCTGAAATTCGACATTTCTTAGAAGGGTGGTTGCCTGCTTGGCTGCAAACTTGAATGCGATAGCCCATCGCGGATGATGAGAAGTAAAGCCACATTTCTTCTGCAATTTGAAATCATCAACTTTGATCACAAGGCCGTCAATTTCATATGCAAGGGATTCGCGACGCTCCTCGAACTTTTTACAATAATCAATCACCTTATCAATTCCGGTTATTTTTTTTAACTCCCCATGGGGTGTTTTAAATCCGAGGGAATAAAGCATATCAATATTTGAAGAGTGCGAATGAAGCTTTGATCCGAGTAAATCATTGCCGTTTTCGTTTGAGGCAAAACTTATATGATACAAAAATGCTTCTGGCTTTCTTGCAGCGACCTCTCTGGGATCCTGTTGTCTTAATCCCCCTGAGGCGGAATTTCGCGCATTTGCAAGGGGCGGCAAATCTTCCCGGATGCGTTTTTCGTTAAGCTTTTTAAATGATTCCTTGTTGATAAGTGCCTCGCCGCGAATTTCAATTTTCCGAATATCATATTTTGAGAAATTTGCTTTTAAGGGAATAGAGCGGAGCACCCTGATATTATTTGTGATTTCTTCTCCAAAAGATCCATTTCCGCGCGTTGCACCCCGCACCAGCAAATCATTTTCATAGATCACTGAAATTCCTGCCCCATCGAATTTTGGTTCCACGCAATAGCGGATTTCTGTTTCACCGGTTAGTTCCTGTACTCTGTTATTCCAGTCAATCAAATCATCTTCACTATATGAATTATCCAGTGAAAGCATCGGAACGAGATGCTGAATGGTTGGAAATTCTTTTGTGATGCCTAAAGCAACCCGCTGCGTCGGAGAATCTTCTGTTAAAGCATCAGGGTATTTTTCTTCTAACCGCTTCAGCTCTATAAATAGCTTGTCATATTCATAGTCAGTGATAACAGGTTCAGATTGTACATAGTATCGCCAGTCATGGAAACGGATTAATTCTTTGAGATTTTCGATAATTGCTCTTTCGTTCTTTTGCTGATAGCCGCTTTTTATTTCTTTCAGCAAATCTGAGGAGCGATTAATTAAAAGCTTTTGTTCAGTGGCAGAATACATTTTTTAATCCTCAATTAATTTTTTCAGATTGTTGAGTATATGTTCCAATTTCTTTCAGAATGTTCTTTTCCCTCTTGTGTCTGCACCTTATCCTGGGTAATGACCAGTGTTGTGATGTTATTTTTTTGCAATAATTCATAAGTTGCGGTTGCATAATTTTCCGGAGCATCTTCTCTACCTGACATTGAACTCCAATAAGTATAACTGAGTTATCTGTTTTTTTCGTTTTGCAATACCGCTCCCTTGTCCTCATTAGCTTTCCCTTCCCATTCACCACTGAAGGTAGTTGCACTACCCACTTTCCAGTCTGATTTTGCATCAGTCCCGAAAAAGTATTTTTTGATTAATTCAGGCCTGGTTAATGCCTCCCATA
>JBDSEA010000010.1:0-4721 GCA_039920305.1 Chitinophagales bacterium | reverse complement strand
TTGCTTATAATGCATAGCTCACTTGCCGTAGCGCAATGCTCCGCCCCAACCAATCTGTCTGTTACATGGGCTAAATCATACGGTTTCACAACCAATGAAAATGCTTATTCTATTGAACTTATTGACGGTGATAATGACGGGGTGACGGATGATGGTTTTGTTGTAGTAGGTTACTCATCTAATGTTACTACAAACAATGATGGCTATGCCATACGAATAGATGCCTCAGGCGATACGGTTTGGTCGTTTACACTTGATGGAGGACTTACAGGGTTGGGTATTAAGCCTGATTATTTTTATGCGGTAGAGCAACTGAGTAACGATTCTATTCTGATTTGTGGCTCAACTAAAACCAAGAAATTTGGTCCCGGGCTTGCAAACAATAATGTGTGGGTTATTAAACTTGATCTTAATGGTAACATGGGCAGCGGCTGGCCTAAGGAATATGGAAGCACGGGTAACGATGTTGCTTATGATGTGAAAGAAGATCAGGCTGGAAATTATGTTTTGGTAGGCACTGCCAGTATCAATGGAAATGATTTGGGAACACAAACCATTGACCCCGCAGGAGATTATTGCGTCCTTAAAATCAGCCCAGGCGGAAGTGTATTAGCTTCAACAGTTTATACGGGAAAATATAACAGTAACCCAGCCAATGATTTCGCCCGTTCAATAATAATTGATTGTAATAACAACAACTACATAGTTTCCGGATTTTGTATTTCATGCGAACTAAGTGCGATTGACCAGGATTTAATGCTGTTGAGGCTATCAAGTAGCCTCAGTTTGATTGATTCTGCATACTACGGAAAGTGGAATTTTGATCATGGTTCGTTCAACATCATACAGCCTCATTCAACCTTTGGTACCTGCGCAAGCACAGATAGTTTTTTATCCCTTGGTGTAGCCCATCCCTCTTCAGCAACCACTTCCTGTTTTCTCAGTAACAAGCACGATGTCTGGGCTGTAAAAACCGATAATAATCTTAACAAAATAACCGGGTTTGCGGGATGCACTACCGATGTAAATGCCGGTGGTACCTACGGGGGGAAGTACCAGGATAATGGTCAATGCGCCGTACAGACCTGCGATGGATACCTTCTCGCCGGTTTTACAAAATCAAATAACCAGGTATTGTCATGTCCCAACTGTAAAGTTACCTGCAATCATTACACCGCTACAGATCCTATAACTTCCGATATCTGGTTGGGGAAAGTGAATCGTAATACAGGTGTGCTGGAATGGAATGAATCATTAGGGGATATAGGGGGTGACGGAGCCTACAGCATCAAACGGGTACCTGATGGATCCTATGTGGTGGCAGGATATGACTCCTTCCCAATCTCCGACAATCATGGTCTTTATGATTTCTATGTTGTTAAATTTGAGCTCACTGATTGCTCACAACCAACCGGACTTTCTGCAAGCAGCCCCGCTTGTAGTACCATCACTTTTTCCTGGTCCGGTAATGGTTGCGACCCATCTTATCAATTGCAATTCCGACGCGGTGCAGGGATGTGGCAGGTAATTAACACTACTGCTACATCCTATACGGCTTCGGGCTTAACTTCGGGTACTTATAGCTGGAAGGTAAGCACCAAATGTTCACCAAATGTTTACAGTGCGTTTAAAGCTCCATCCTCAGGCTTCTCATTATCCTGCAAAGAAGGGGAGCTACTGAGCGAAGAGAGCAATAGCCTAACGGTTTATCCTAATCCGGCTGACAATTCAACCCAGGTTACCATCCAAACTGATGGCAGTCTTGCAATACTTTCACTTTCCACACTTGAAGGCATACAGGTTTATCAAAGTAAAATACCGGTGCTGAACGGCCTGTTGGAAAGAACCATTGACCTATCAACTTTAACTAATGGATTTTATGCCTTGCGGATAACTATTAATGGAAATACTAGTTACAATAAGCTTGCAGTTCAGCACCAATAATCCTGAATTTTTACATTCTAATTCTTTAAATTTAAAATTATGAAAATCAACTTTAAACTCTTTATTTTAATTAGTTTGATGATTTCATTTATACCTGCTATCGCGCAGGATACATGGGTACAAAAAGCAAATTTTCCTGATACATCACGAAACAATATTGCAACTTTTAGTATTGGGAATAAAATTTATTTAGTAGGCGGCTTTCTCTCTAATTCGACCAATACCAATGATGTTTGGGAATATACTCCTGCTACCAATGTGTGGATTCAAAAGGCCAATTTTCCAGGTTACCCGGCCAGATCGGAAGCTGTTGGTTTTTCTATAGGGAATTACGGTTACGTGGGATTAGGAGGTACGGGTGTAGGTACTAAAAAAGATTTTTGGAGATATGATCCTGCTAATGATCATTGGACAAAAATTGCTGACTTTCCCGGCGGGAACCGCCGTACAGCAGTCGCATTTACAGCGGCCGGTAAAGGGTATGTGGGAACGGGCTTTTCTAATTTTTTAAATAATGGAAAAAAGGACTTTTATTCCTATGATCCCGTCACTAATGAATGGACACAGATTCCAGATTTCCCTGATAATGCAACAGGTCGTGCCGTTGCCTTTTCAATTTCTGATAAGGGATATGTGGGTTTAGGAAGTGATTATGGTTCATCATTTAACCCTAACATCTGGGAGTATGATCCAGACACCAATATGTGGCAACAAAAAACCGCATTTCCTGGTGCAACTACCGGGTTGTGGTTTAGTTTTTCACTTGAGGACAAAGGATATATTGGTACGGGACTGAATTCTTCTCTTGTGCAATCCGCCTCCCAGGTTTATGAATATGATCCGGTTGCCGATTCATGGACTCAGAAAAATGATTTCGCGGGTGGTGCACGAATAAATGCTACAGCAGTTGCGAATGGCAACCATGCGTATGCAGGCTTAGGCCATGATTCAGTAACAACAAATGTTGGAAGCTATTTAGTTGACTGGTGGGAATACTCGCCTTCATGTGCGGGATATGCAGAAATATGCGGTAATGGCGTAGATGACAACTGCAATGGATTGATTGATGAAAACTGCTGCATGGCGCCCGGTGTGCTCGCCACCTTTAACATAACTGCGAATAGTGCACGATTGAACTGGAACATGGTACCCACTGCCACCAAGTACAAGGTGAGCTACAAGCGTGATTCCTCCGGCGCTGCCTGGATCACCGAAACCGTAACCGCCCCTTCGCTTGAGATTACCGGGTTGCTTCCCTCTTCCAAATACAAATGGAAAGTGAAGAGTGTGTGCAATACTTTGAAGTCTGCATTTTCCACTATAGAAAAATTTACCACAATGCCCCTGAGGCTGATGCAGGCAACCAATGGGGCAGAACCGCAAGTTTATCCTAATCCGGTTCATGACCATGCCACAGTTTCCTTTGAGCAAACTGTGACAGAAAATGTTAAATTGGAAATAACCGATCTGAGCGGTAAAAACATCATGGAGATGGTAAATCAAACTTTACAGCCCGGACAACAAACCTTTATTTTTAATACTGCAGAGCTACCAGCCGGCCTTTACCTGTTGCAATTGAAAACGGCCGGAACAGTATTCACTAAGAAAATAACCGTTGACCATTGATAAAAAAAATAAAACTTCTGGCTATGAGCATTCATAAATTAATTCTGCTGACCGCCATTACATCATGCGTTGTTATCTGCAGAGCGCAACCAGCTTTTACCTCAGTGGGTGGTTTTACCGCAAATACTATTGTGGCTTCATCCTTTATTAGTGATGCCGAAGGCTGGGTAGCTGATGATGGTGGCAAACTCTGGCACACATCGAACAGCGGCCAGCAATGGCAAAACATTTACTGCGGAGTTAAATTAATTGCAGTTTCCTTTACCGGTCAACAGGATGGATTTGCATTAACCTCAGAAGCTGCCTACAAAACCAATGATGGAGGAATTAGCTGGTCAATCATTGAAGTCGAAAACCCGTTACCTCCCCCTTCATTCAGTGGCAGCAGCAATGGTCTTATTCGCGGCTGGAATGTACTTTATTTAACTGCTGATGGCGGTACAACCTGGAATACAGCAAGCACGGGGGATCTTCAGTTTACCACTGCTTGTTTGTTAGATCCATCAACCATTATTGCCGCTTCTCTTAGTGATTCTGCAGGTGAAATCTTATGGAGGTCAACTGACGGTGGTTTAACCTGGGCAAATACCTTCAGTGGTCGCAGATATCTAATCACGACGCTTTCAAAATCATCCGCAGCAACGGCTTGGGCAGCAGGGTATTACAATTTAGCCGGTGCTGCACATCAGCCGGTTATTCTTAAAAGTATTGATGGAGGCTTGAGCTGGAATAATGTCTATCAAAACGTTGAAGCCGGTGGCAGGGGTGAAGGTTTTGTTGACATCCGGTTTCGCAATGAACAGGAAGGCATGGCCATTACTGCTTTTTCAGAAAATGTAATCACTACTGATGGCGGTCAAACTTGGACTTTGTTGTATGATACGGATGGCTATGGGCTTACTCCTCTTTTCGGGTATTACCACACGATGTCAGGAAATACGAATCTCTATGTTTGCGGCCAGGATGGAATTGTATACCGTTGGTGATTATCTCAATCGCTGAATAATTTCATCAATGGTCAACGCTGTCTGCTCACCTCTTTCCATATCTTTAAAAGCAAGCTTACCGCTCTGCATTTCATTGTCACCGATCACCACGACAAATGGAATTTTTTTATCGTTGGCGTATTTCAACTGCTTCTTCATTTTCTC
>JBDSEA010000009.1:0-11047 GCA_039920305.1 Chitinophagales bacterium | reverse complement strand
AATTGATTACCGGTACAAAAAAACAAATTACCATGTAAACGTACATTTAGCTGACGATAACAATGACCCTGCATTAATTGTTGATGGCATCCTGCAATCTGAAAATATGATTCAACTTGTAGATGATGGAACAGAGCATATGGTAACAATTAAAATACTTAAGGGGTTTTCAATATCTAAGTCCTATTAAATCTTCCAAAGTAAGCATCAATTTCTGGTCTTAGTTCAATACCTGCCGTTTCAAAGCAGTCAAGCAAATCGTTGTATGTTCCTGCACCTGATAAGAAATCCCAAAATTCCTCTGCTATCATAACTTCTTTTTTTAAGTCGAGCATCCCTTTCATTGTCCACCGCGCAAGTGCATTATTAGCAGCAATAAAAGCATTCATGTCGCTGTTCAGTCCATTGGTAAATTCCCAGTTTTCCCGGGTTGCCCTATCGTAATTCTTTTGTCCGGCAGCCTCATACTGTGCCTTCCATTGTGTTTTCGGGAAAGCATCTTCAATGTAGCCTTTCAATTTTTCATAATCCCGTGTGCAATTATTATTTAAGTCTTCAAGTTTGGTTCTGCTTATTTCAGCAGCCGTTCCCTGTTCTGGTCATTAGGCAATGCGGCAGCGGCAGTAACCGCAGCTTTCTTTCCGGTAACATACGCCGAAATGTATTTTGATTTGTAACCGGCAAACAAAGCAAGGTTCGCAGAACAGTTATCCCACGCAGAGTTGCAAATGGAATAAAGGGCAAGCTGGGTGCTGTCGTACTTGGGCTTGGTTTTTTTAGCCATATCAATGGAGTTTTGTTTATAACAAATATAACCATAACATTCGGTGTTAATCTTCCATATGGGCTTTTTATACACAAATTCCGCGTTATTATGCACATATCTCTAATATCGGGTCTCCCCGAACGGCATCAGGTGTGCCGTTTCACCCATCCGGTGTCCCCCCGAACTATATCCGGTGTGTCCCCGAACCCATCAGGTGTGCCCCCGAATTGTATCAGGTGTGCCCCCGAACTGTATCAGGTGTGCCCCCGAACTGCATCAGGTGTGCCCCCGAACTATATCAGTTGTGCCCCCGAACGGCATCAGGTATGCCGTAGAGGTATATCAGGTTTACCGGTGAAGGACAAAAGGGTTGGCGTAAAACTGAATAAGTTATAGCGTTGAATCCCGAAGGTGAGGCTTTCAACAGATCAGGCATTAGGTACAGCAACATAAGGCGCACTGTAAAACCACATCTGCCCTTTCCTCCAGGGTCTTCTTTGCTTTTCTTTCCTTTTAAAATTGCTTGAAAATCCTGTAGGAAGAAAATGCTTTTCCTGATTCAACCCTCAGCAGGTAGGCTCCCGGATTAAGATTGCCAAGGTCAATATGGACAGGATGGTCCATATTTCGATCAGTAGAAAACTCCATCAATATCTTTCCTGTAATATCATAAACCATGATCGTAAAATCAGATAAAAAGCCGGTGATACTTACCTGATCGCTGAATGGATTCGGGTAAATTTCAAATGCTCCGGGATCATTCACCGTTCCCGGAATACCCACAGGAAACTGAACCAGGGTATAAACCTCCTCCGTTACAACTGGTATCGAGCTAAAGTCGAAAAGAATCTCCGCCCGGTTCAGGATCAGTGCATTCTGGTATGAATTACTGCCCGCCTTTATGCTAAAGCTCAAAGAACCACGGCTTCCTAATGAATCTGCTGCAGACGTAGGCAACTGGATGTTTTTGAATTTCCAGTGTAATACGACCGGATGAAGACTGCTGAAATCAGCATTGGAAATTTCAAGATCATAATGATGGCTCGCACCGTTCATCCTGAAAGTTTCGCCATCTAAAAAATTACTCAGCGTATCAAATACCTCCAGGGTATTGCAGGTTGTAGCGCCGGTATTCTGAAAATACAAAGTGTACCCGATATATATTCCAACAGCCACATCATACGGGGTAATCGTATCCTCGCTCACCGTCATCACGTTTGACTGAACTGCACCCACTACCACATTTTTAATGGTTTGTGAATTGCTCGAAGGCACCACATCAATGTGCCCGAGGAGTGTGCAGCTAACCGTATTCGTGAGTGTATCACCGGGGGATTGGCTACCGGTGACATTAAAGATCACATTAATGGATTTCGCTGTGAAAGGCAGCATGGAAGTAACATTCCAGGTAAGGGTATAGCCGGCTTTTGAAGAAGTATCCACATCAGAATCCAGGAACTCGAGCGCAGGATCAAACATCATCTCAAGAGTGCCATCCACTGAAAATGCACTGTTGTTTGTATAGGTGACCGTATAAATTACCGGGACAGAAGGAACCGCCATTCCCGGGATAAGACTGATGCTGAGATCGTAGTTGTCTCCTGAAGGATGCAGGGCAAAATCCTTATTCACAAACTTTTGATTGCTCGAATCGCCTGTTACCAGTGTATAGGAAGATGGGGTGACTGAATAGCTTCCGGGCGGTAATTCCGGTGCAATGGTATAGGTGTTACTGAACCCTGCACTCAGCTCGTAAATTCCGCCGGAGTCAGTATTCCCCACCCAGTTGCCTGTGTTTGCCATCACCATCATCCCTGAAACGGGGATATCAATCCCATCCTTATTTCCGTTACCGTTGAAATCAACAAATGCAAACCCACTGATCTTTGGAAATACAGCGCATTCTGAAGAGTTCCCCACACAGAGAGGCAGCGGCGAGCTGCTTTCGTAAATGCCCGGAATGTTGGGGAAGCAGGTGACAAAAGTAAAGTTAGTGTTGAGGGTTTGGATATTATAGGGCAGGAGTGGAAGACAGTTGATCGGATTGCCGCTGATATCAAGAACGGTAAGCGATGAAGGAAGCTCCGGCAGATAGGAGATGAAATTCTGAGAGCAATATAATTTCAGAAGGAGAGCGGGTAAGGCCGGAAGGGCTGTAAGCAGATTCACATTGCAATGCAGGGAAGTAAGTGCCTCCGGAAGCGGCGGAAGGGAGGTAAGCACATTATCATTGCATGTTAAATTATCAAGCAGGGGAGGAAGGAGCGGCAATCCGATTAAATTATTTCCGGAACAATAAAACTGGGTAAGCTTTTTGGGCAATTCTGGTATTGAATTGAGTTGATTGTTCTCACATTTAAATTCCTGAATCTTACCCGGTAATGCCGGTAAGGTGGTGATCAGGTTCTTGCTGCAATAAAAAACCCGCAATGAATCAGGAAGCGGGGGAACGATAACGATTTGATTCTGAGTACAGAAAAACTTTCTCAGATTAAGAAAGCCTTCGATTCCAGTAATATCAGATATGCTGCTGTTGTCAACGTGAAGGGTATCAAGTATTTGCGCTTCTGCTGTCAGGTAACCTGCGCCATCAATACAGTCAGGGCACTGGTCTTCTATCGCCTGCCGGAAATTTGCATCGGGGATATATTGCGCAGATGACCCTAATGCGCCTCCGGCAAAAATTATAATTATCCAGATTCGTATAACTCCCGGCATTGCCAATGATTGTTTAACAGAAATTTTCCTTTTGATTTTCATACCAAATTTAATATTCTTTCTTACAATCTATTATCAATTCAGTAATGTGAAATCTTTACTCTCCGGCATTTTCCTCAAGCGGGAATTTGAGTCAACCGGATGGACATGATCTGAAATTTTCAGAGACGGAAACATCAGTGTAAATTTTTACGTAGCAGCCAGGGAGGTTTACGATCCGTAAAGGAATTGAGCATGCTGAATTGAGAATTTGCGATATACTGGGAAGAGAACTCGCATTCATCCATCATGCACAAGGCGATATTACTTTTGGAAAAGAATTTATTCCGGGAATTTATTTTGTTGAAATTTCTTTTGGCAGTGAAAAACAGGTGAGGAAAATTGTGAAGGAATAATTGAATGTGCATTTAATAATTTCAAAATACGGAGACGTTTTTCAACAGCTAAATCATTAGATTAAATCCTTCCTGAATCTTATTGCCTGCTGCCTTCATCATTACAGGAAGGTATGATTTAACAATAGAGAGACTTCCATTGTCCGCAGTAACTTCGCTACCTTCCACTTTTACCCATGAGGAAAATTCACAAGCTTCTTGTAGCTAACCGCGGAGAAATTGCCATTCGTGCGCTGCGTGCGGCTTCTGAATTGGGAATTATCACGGTAGCTGTTTACACATATGAAGACCGCTATTCTCTTCACCGCTATAAGGCTGATGAGGCTTACCAGGCAGGTGCTGATGATGATCCGCTCAAGCCCTATCTCAATATTGAAGAGATCATCCGCATTGCAAAAGTGAATCACGTGGATGCGATTCATCCCGGCTATGGCTTTCTTTCAGAGAATGTCGCATTTGTACGTCGGTGTGCTGAAGAAGGAATTATTTTCATTGGACCCTCGCCGGCCGTAATGAACCAGCTTGGCGATAAGGTCGCCTCCAAGCTGGTTGCGAAAAATTGCGGGGTTCCGGTCATAGAGGACAACTATGAAAAACTGACAGATGCAATTGTTGCACTTAAAGAAGCGAGGCGCATCGGCTTGCCGGTGATTTTGAAGGCAAGTGCCGGCGGGGGCGGGAGAGGGATGCGCGTCATATTCTCAGAAGATGAATTGGAGAAAGCTTTTAACGAGGCACGTCGCGAAGCTGGTAATGCCTTCGGCGACGATACGATTTTCATAGAGAAATATGTAGATGATCCCAAGCACATTGAAGTGCAAATCCTGGGCGATGAATATGGAAACATTGTACACTTCTTCGAACGCGACTGCAGTGTGCAGCGGAGATTTCAGAAGGTAGTAGAGATCGCACCTGCGCCCATGCTTAGCCAGGCGGCAAGAAAGAAACTACTCGATCATGCTATCGCCATTGCACGGGCTGTAAACTATAATAATGCAGGTACGGTAGAATTCCTGGTTGACAAGGATGAAAACATTTTTTTCATTGAAGTGAATCCTCGCATCCAGGTGGAGCATACGGTGACTGAGGAAGTAACAGGGTTCGATCTGGTTCGCTCCCAGATCCTGATTGCTGAGGGCAGCCCGCTTGATTCACCGGAGGTTGATATTCCCTCCCAGGATGCTATTCATTGCAATGGCTTTGCAATTCAGTGCCGTATCACTACTGAGGATCCCCAAAATAATTTCAAGCCTGACTACGGAACCATCATCGCCTATCGCAATGCGGGCGGGAAAGGAATTCGTATTGATGAGGGCAGCTCTTACCAGGGAGTGAAGGTTTCTCCATTCTTCGACAGCATGCTCGTAAAAATTACTGCCCATGGCCGAACGATGAGCGACGCAGCAGCACGAATGAGCCGCACGCTTCATGAATTCAGAATTCGTGGCGTGAAGAATAACATCCCCTTTTTACAAAAAGTAATTCAACATCCGGTTTTTATAGCAGGAAAAGCAACGGTTCGGTTCATTGAAAAGCATCCGGAACTTTTCCTGATTAGTCAACAGCAGGATCGGGGTACGCGTGTATTGCGCTACCTCGCCAATGTGGTTGTGAATGGGAATCCGGATGTATCGAAGGCTGATTCAACACGCGTTTTTCAGAAGGCAAAAATCCCCGACTACTCACGCATTGAAAAAATTGATCCCGGCACAAAACAAAAGCTTGAAGAGCTCGGAGCGAAAAAGTTTTGTGAATGGCTGAAGGCAGAAAAGAAAATTCATTATACCGACACTACGTTTCGTGATGCCCATCAGTCCCTGCTTGCCACACGGGTTCGCACCCGCGACATGATGCAGGTAGCTGAAAGCTTTGCTCACCATCATCCTGAAGTCTTTTCCATGGAAGTATGGGGCGGAGCTACGTTCGATGTCGCACTTCGTTTTCTGCATGAGTGCCCATGGAAGAGGCTGCAATTGCTGCGGCAAGCAATTCCAAACATCCTTTTCCAGATGCTTATCAGAGGAAACAATGCGATTGGCTATTCAGCATATCCTGATAACCTCGTGGAAAGATTTATTGAAGAAAGCTGGAAGAATGGTATTGACATCTTCAGGATCTTCGACTCACTAAACTGGACAAGAAGCATGCGAGCAAGTATTGATGCTGTACGAAATCATACCGGCGGAATCGCCGAGACATGCATCTGCTATACCGGAGATATTTTAGATAAAAACAAAACGAAATATTCGCTTCAATACTACCTTGACCTTGCTGCTGAATTGGAAAACGCGGGCGCACACATCCTCGGCATTAAGGACATGAGCGGCTTGCTAAAGCCATACGCTGCTGAATTACTGGTAACAGAATTGAAGAAGCAATTAAAAATTCCCATCCATCTGCATACACATGACACTTCGGGAATTCAGAGCGCTACTTATCTGAAAGCGATAGAAGCCGGCGTGGATGTGATTGATGTTGCTCTGGCTTCCATAAGCGGGTTAACATCGCAACCGAACTTCAATTCCATTTTGGAGATGATGCGCGGACATGAACGGGAAAACGAAATCAATATTGATTCACTTAATGAGTTTTCAAATTATTGGGAAACAGTGCGCGAATATTATTATCCGTTTGAAAGCGGATTGCTCGCAGGCACGGCAGAAGTTTATCAGCACGAAATTCCAGGCGGGCAATATTCAAATCTGAAACCGCAGGCAATGGGTCTTGGTCTCGCGGACAGAATGGATGACATCAAAAATGCATATGAAGATGTGAATGAATTGTTCGGTGATATCGTGAAGGTAACGCCTTCATCAAAAGTGGTTGGGGATATGGCGATGTTCATGATCTCCAATAAGCTTTCAAAAGAAGATGTAATGATAAAAGGATCAACACTGTCATTCCCCGAATCAGTAAAAGGATTTTTCAAAGGTGAGATTGGTCAGCCTCATGGAGGATTTCCGAAGGAGCTGCAGAAAATTATTTTGAAAGATGAGCAGCCTTTCACCGATCTGCCGAATGCGCATCTGAAACCGGTTGATTTTGATAGTGAATTTTCTGTTTTTAGAAATCAATTCAAAGCCGAGCAAACCTTTTTGGATTTCCTTTCTTATAAATTCTATCCAAAGGTGTTCGAAGATTATTACCGTCATCAGCAAGAGTTTGGAGATGTTAGCACTATTCCAACCACAGCCTTTTTCTTCGGCATGAAGAGCAACGAAGAAATTTTGATTGAGATTGGGAAAGGGAAAACACTAATGGTACGCCTGCTGTACGTTGGTTCGGATGATGAGAATGGAATGAGTACGGTTTACTTCCGCCTGAACGGGCAAACGCGTACAATTGAAGTAGCAGATAAAAAACTTTCTGCAAAGAAAATTTCTCATCGTAAAGCAAAATCTCCCGGTGCAGTTGGCGCTCCACTGCAAGGATTGCTATCAAAAGTTTTTGTAAAGGAAGGTGAGGTGGTGAAAAAGAACCAGGCCCTGTTCATGATTGAAGCTATGAAGATGGAAACTTCGGTTTCAGCAGTAACGGATGGAATAATAAAAAAAATCATTTTGCCGGAGCGGACATTAGTTGACACAGATGATTTGGTTCTGGAGATGTGATGCAGCCATTTGTATAAACCAACAATACAAAGTCTATGGAAAAAATAAATCTCGCTGAAAAATTTTCGATGATTCAGGAGTATTGGGATCCACGGATTGCAGGGGAGCTTAATGGGCAAATGGTAAAACTCGTAAAGATTAATGGCCCTTTTGCGTGGCATAAGCATGATGATGAAGATGAAATGTTTTTAGTGGTGAAAGGAAGTTTCAACATGGAGCTTCGCGACCCCGAAAAATCCGGGGCTGATAAAATCGTGCTGAATGCCGGAGAATTTCTTATAGTTCCACGTGGTGTGGAGCATCGTCCGAATGCGGAAATGGAATGTGAGGTGATGTTGTTTGAGCCGGCTTCAACCTTGAATACGGGCAATCAAAAAAATGAGTTCACAAAAGAAAAACTTAAGAATATATAAGTGATTTCTTTATTATTTCATTCTGCATTTAAATTTTCCCATTTTAACCCCCGGTATTTTATGAAGATTGTTTTTATTCTTTTGATCATAAATAGTTTTTTCACGCTTCACTCAAATGCTCAAACTGAATCTCTTGAGAATGAACGAAAAGACCTGAGCCGAAAGTTTTTTTTCTATTGGGGTTATAATCGCGCAATATTCACACGAAGTGACATCCACTTCAGAGGTGCTGGCTATAATTTTACGGTGTTTGGTGTAACAGCTCATGATCGTCCGTCGTCATTTACATTCAAAGAATATTTTGGGTTAACATCATGGTCGGTTCCGCAATACAACTATCGCCTTGGTTATTACTTCAATGAGCACTTAAGTGTTTCATTAGGGCAGGACCACATGAAGTATGTGATTGACAGGGATCAAATCGCAAAAGTTTCGGGAGTGGTTTCTCCGGAAGCATCTGAACAATATGCAGGAGAATATTTTGACGCTCCTACGAGCATAACTCCTGACTTCTTAACCTATGAACATACTGACGGGCTTAATCTTTTTTCACTCGATGTTGAATACACATTAAAGGTGGTTTCTTTTTTCCAAAACAAGCTCCTAATAGATTTAAATACCGGCGCCGGTGGAATCTGGATGGTGCCCCGTACTGATGTTCGTGTTTTCGGTTACGGGCTAAACAATATTTATCACCTGGCAGGATATTCAATCACGGCTAAAGCAGGACCACAAATTGAGCTTTTTCAGCATTACTTTTTAAGAGCGCAAACCCGCGTTGGCTACATCACGATGCCAAACGTACTAATCCATAATGAGGCGCCTGATCGCGCTGATCAGAATTTCAGTTTCATGGAATGGTATGTTGCGGCAGGAATTCTTATACCCTTTAAAAAATCTTCGAAATAGTTTTGTAGCCACGGTTGTTAAACGTAGAAATGAACAAGCTAAAAGAAGGCGAAGATTACTATATCAACGAAGACGGGTTATTTGTTTTTACGGAAGCGTATCATTTCAAGCGCGGCTATTGCTGCAGAAGCGGATGCAGGCATTGTCCGTATGGATACATTGGTGATAATGATGAGGAGCAAAAGAGAGTAAAGCAAAAGCTGGATCCCGGCAACGTGTAAATGCTTTCCATAAAATCTTTGAAACTTAACCTGAGTTTTCACTCAAACCTTATCGCCTTCACCGGAGAAATTCTTGAAACCAGGTAAGACGGTATGATGAGCGTGATGAGGCACACAATCAATGTCCCCGCATTGATCAGTATAATATAAACGGGATCGAGCATTACGGGAGCTACGGAAACATAATAGGACTGTTCATCAAGACGGATGATGTGCAGATATTTTTGCGCAAGTGCAAGCCCGATGCCTAAAAAATTTCCAAGCAATAAGCCAAGCCCTGTGATATATGCCGCATGATAAAGAAAAATTTTCCTGATCATCCAGTCAGAAGCGCCAAGGGATTTGAGAATGCCGATCATATTGGTGCGCTCAAGAATAAGAATCAGAAGCACGGTGGTCATGTTGATCACTGCTACCAGAATCATGAGTATAATGATTACCTGCTCATTCATATTCTGAAGGTTGAGCCAGTCAAATAAATTAGGATTAATATCACGCATCGTTCGTGCTTCCAGTTTTTGCCCGACAAAATTTTGATTAATCAGATACCCCATTTTATCAAGATCATTTACGTTGCTGATGTACACTTCAAAACCTCCCACTTCATTCATCTTCCAGCCATTCAGGCGCCGGATTAAGCCGATATCGACCAGCGCATACATCCGGTCATATTCATCAAGGCCGGTTTTGTAAATACCTGCGATTGTAAGCTTACGATAGCGCATGGGCTCCTGAACAAAATAAACCACAACCTCATCACCTACCATTAGTTTTAACCTGTCAGCAGTCGTCTGTGATATGATGATTTGTTTTTGTGAAGCAGTATCACCGGCAGAAATCTTGGTTCCTTTTACAAGATATTTCTGAAGAAAGCTCCAGTCAAAATCCTTCCCTATACCCCGTAAAACAATACCTTCAATTTCATTTTCCGTTTTAATGATTCCCGCCTTGGTGGCAAATACCTGTATGTGACGCACACCATCTTCTTTTTCCAGTGAGGGATAGAATGATTGAACGCTGCTGATCGGTTCTTCCCCATAGGAGGTATTCTCCTCATAGCTTCTGATGATGATATGACCCCAGAAGCCAAATACTTTTTCACTGATCTCTTTTTGAAAGCCGCTGACGATGGAACCCGCAACAATCATTATTGCAACACTGAGTGACACCGCAATCATGGCTACACGAATGATGAAGCGTGAGAAAGATTTCTTTGATTTAAACGCAAGGCGGCGGGATATGAAAAGCTCAATGTTCATGAAAATTCAGGGCACTGCACTTGCAGACAAATGGTGTGAAAGTTTTTTTGTTGCTTATTTCGTTGCGATAAAAATATGCAAAGCGTGCCATCATCATCAGTTAGTAAAAACAAAGGAGAACCGGGTGAAGCAGATCTTCGGTCCCAATGTATTTTTCCCGGAGGCAATGTGGTTAAAACAGGCAAACACATTCGTCATCATAACGCTCAATTTCTTTCTATTTGCCTCTTACCAATGGTTCTTTTTCTTTCAGGTAAAGCCTTTTCTCAGGCCACGCTGTCAGACTCACTTCATGTAATTACAGGTGCTGAAAGAATGAATGAATATCTGCCGGTTCTAAAAGGCAAAAAGATTGCTCTTGTAGTAAACCATACTTCTGTAGTGGGGAGAACACTTTTACCTGATACGCTTCTGTCGCTCTATTGTGACATAAAAAAAATTTTTTCTCCGGAGCATGGCTTTCGGGGAATTGCTGATGCAGGAGAAGCAGTAACGGGTGATGTGGATCCGAAAACAGGGATCACAATTGTCTCTCTTTATGGAAAGGAATACAAGCCCACACCAGACCAATTGAAGGGAATTGACCTGGTGGTATACGACCTGCAGGATGTGGGTGTGCGTTTTTATACATACATCTCTACCCTTCACTACATGATGGAAGCCTGTGCTGAAAATAACGTGGAGCTGCTGGTGCTTGATCGTCCGAATCCTAATGGGTTTTATGTTGATGGTCCGGTGCTCGATTCGGCGTTTCA
>JBDSEA010000008.1:0-3828 GCA_039920305.1 Chitinophagales bacterium | reverse complement strand
GCGATGCTGATTACTGGATTGTAAAGACCGATGCCGGTGGAGTAAAGCAATGGGATGCACGGTTTGGAGGCAGCGACAATGATGCCCTTTTTTCTCTTCAGCAAACTGCCAACGGGGAGTACATCCTGGGCGGATCTTCATATTCAGGAATCAGCGGAGACAAAACACAGGCAAGCCAGGGCTATTTTGATTATTGGATTGTAAAGACCGATGCTGACGTAGCTACCGGAACAATGCTTGCCAATGAAGACTTCTTTTCAGAAATATATCCCAACCCCGTTCAAAATCAACTCACCATTAAATTGCCAACTGTCGGTCGTGAAGTCACCCTTCAAGTATACGATCTGCAGGGGAAAATGATTGATCTGCCAATAACAATTCAAAACACGCAGGCACAAATCAATACCACCGCCTTACCTGAAGGGTTTTACACGCTTCAAATCACAAACAATAAAACCGGTACGAGTGAGGTGCGCAAGTTTGTGAAGCAGTAGGCTGAATGCCATAAAGCAATGAGGAATAATCTGATAGTCGCGGCTAACAAAGGCTACAAAATATTAAACTGGTGAGAAACGGTGATCTTGATTCACCGTTTCCCGCGCCCCTCTCTGGCCCACGGTTGGTGCACGGGTGTCGCGTTTACCTTTTTTACTTGTTAACTCCTTTTACAACAACAATAGTTTTGGATTCAACGATCACAATTTGTTTGTGGCACGCGTCACGGACGCGCGCCAGCGTGGGGATGGTGCAAGCAATGTTTAAGCAAAAGTTCGATTCAAATTGAAATGATTTTCATTCCCCTTTCATGTGGCTCAGTGATCACGTCAACAAGCTTCTGATAGGATAAGCCGTCATTCATAAAATCTATTGCAGTTACATCCACTACCACCGTGCGCAGGTCTGACCTGCTCTTAAAAAAATCAAAATAGCTGTTTTGAATGTGCTGGAGATAACCCGGACTGATATTTTTTTCAAAGGCCCTTCCACGGCCGGAAATGTTGTGAATCAATTTTTCAACAGGTGAATGAAGGTAAAGTATAAGGTCAGGATCAGGCAGGGAAGATTGCATGACCAGTGCAAGGCGGGTAAAGAGCTTCAATTCATCTCCTCCCAGGTTAATGGAGGCAAACAGCTGTGACTTTGCCAGCAGGTAGTCTGTTATTACATGCCTGGTAAACAGATCCGGAGCAGCCGCTTCATCTTTTAGCTGCTGATATCTTTCTGCAAGAAAAAACAACTCG
Source organism: Chitinophagales bacterium (assembly GCA_039920305.1). Lineage (GTDB taxonomy): Bacteria > Bacteroidota > Bacteroidia > Chitinophagales > UBA10324 > DASRAJ01. The sequence goes on along the minus strand of JBDSEA010000008.1, from coordinate 2,587 downwards.
AGGGGGAAGGCATACTTTCCCGGATGCTCATAGAATTGCGGAAGAAAAGGATTATCCTCAAACTGCTCGAGTATTAATTTGCCGTTAAAATCTTCCGCCAGTTTTCCGGCAAGCGAGGTTTTTCCTGCCCCGATGTTTCCCTCAATGGTTATATAGCGGTAATGCATGTGTGCAAGTTCGAAAAAAGGGTGTGTCCTCTTCAAGATAAAGGAAAGAAAAAAGCAGCCCTGCTTTCCACTCCTTTATCTTTTACTTTTGCAAATTCAATAAATCCACTTCATGTCATTCTGGAAAATCTTCTTCGGTTCACTGCTTGGCTTTTTAGCGGGATTAATGCTGGTAGTCATTTTTTTCATCATCATTATTGGAGGTATCGTGGCTACCTTTTCAAATCAGGAGCCCGTATCCGTAAAAGAAAAAAGCATTCTTTCCCTTGACCTTGACTATCAGATTCCGGAGCAATCTAACTATGAACCGTTCACTGTATTCTCTCTCCGCGATTTCGGGGCTACATTAAACCCCGGCGTACACGATATCGTGAAAAACATCCGCAAGGCGAAGGAAGATTCAAATATCGGGGGCATTTATCTTCAATTCGGTTATGCCGGTGGTGGTATGGCCACGACTGAGCAGATAAGAAATGCCCTTATTGATTTTAAGAAGTCGGGAAAATTTATTGTGTCATACGCTGAAGTTTATACTGAAAGAACCTACTATCTCTGCAGTGTTGCCGATAAGGTTTTCGTGAATCCCAAGGGCGCTATCGAATTCAACGGCATGAATGTGCAATACACCTTTTTCAAGCACCTTCTTGACAAAATAGGAGTGGAACCCCAGATTTTTTATGACGGAAAATTCAAGTCGGCAACCGAGCCCTTTCGCCTGGATTCCATGAGCACACCCAATAAGATGATGACACGTGCAATGATTGAGGATATTCATCAGCACATCATGAAGAATATTTCAGAGAGCAGAAGCATTCCACTCGTGCAGCTTGATAGTGTGAATGATAATTTCCTGGTACACAATGCAAACGAAGCTGTCAAATACAAACTGGCTGACAGCGCATTCTTTGTTGACCAGGTACAGGGCTACATGAAGCGGAAGCTGAACATTGGTGATGAGGACAAAATCAGCTTTATCAAATTAGGTAAGTATATGAAGGTTAAGGATGATAAATCCGGTATTTCTCTGGATGACGATAAGATTGCCTACCTGATTGCACAGGGTGATATTGTTGATGGTAAAGGCAGCGATGACAACATCGGATCCTCAAAATATGTGGAACTGCTTCGTAAGCTCCGTGAAGACGATAAGATAAAGGCGATCGTGCTGCGGGTGAATTCAGGGGGCGGTAGCGCGCTGGCTTCCGATGTGATTGCCCGCGAGGTGGCATTGACGGTAAAGAAAAAACCGGTTGTTGTTTCCATGGGTGATTATGCGGCTTCAGGTGGATATTATATCTCAGCTTTTGCAACAAAAATTGTAGCGCAGCCCAATACGCTCACGGGATCTATCGGGGTGTTTGGAATACTTCCCAACCTGCAGGAACTTTTTGAAGACAAGCTCGGGATCAATTTTGATAATGTGCAGACGGGTAGATATTCGGATTTCGGGGTTCCTACAAGACCCTTGCGGGAAGATGAGAAAAAGATCATTCAGAATGAGATTGACACGATTTATAGTCAATTTAAGGAAACTGTTGCAAAAGGCAGAAATATTGAAGCTGCCATGGTTGATTCAATCGCGCAAGGCAGAGTGTGGACCGGAAGCCAGGGATTGGAGCTCGGACTGGTGGATACACTTGGTGGTATTGGTGAGGCATTCAGCCTGGCAGCACGGCTTGCACACTTATCGAAATACCGCATTTTAGAATACCCGGAGCTTGACCAGGAATGGTATCAGTTGCTCGCAAAATTTTCTGACAATAAGAGCACACAGGCACTCAGGGAACAGCTTGGAATTTATTACCCGATGTATAATGAGCTCAGGGAGCTTTCGCAGATGAGCGGTATTCAGGCCCGCATGGTTTCGGTTCCCAGGTTTGATTGAACCCGGTGATCGGTTATCATTTCCGGGATTAAAAATTACATTTGCTTTAACTGCATCACTTTCTTGAACAAGCAAGAATCAGCAATAAAATTCTGGTCAGTAGTAAAATACCTGATTACAATTCTTCCCATTTTATTGTTCATGATAGTGATGCTTGGCAAAATAATTCCTTATTTCAATTTCACTCATGCGTCTCTTTCTTTTAATCGGCATTGCGGCAATTCATATTGTTCCTGCATTTAGCCAGAACTCAGTTGGTGAATGGACATGGATGAAGGGCGATTCTATCTGGGGGAATGATTATAACACACTGCATTCATTTGGTGATAAGGGAGTTTACAGTGAAAACAATATTGTTCCCAAACTATACGGTGCATCAAGCTGGTCTGCGGGCAGTCGCTTGTACCTGCTGGATGGCTATTATTTAGATACAAATAATGGCTACAGTAAAAATATGAATGCCATGTGGGAATATAATATTGATTCCAATGAATGGGCATGGATCAGCGGTCCGGGAGGCTTCAATGCCCCGGGC
>JBDSEA010000007.1:0-10828 GCA_039920305.1 Chitinophagales bacterium | reverse complement strand
AGAAGAGAGACTACCGTTACCTGTGGATCGCCCGCATTAATGCCGCTGTTCGTGAGGAAGGGATGAGCTACTCAAAATTTATGGCTGCGCTCAAAAAAAATGATATTAACCTGAACCGTAAAGTTCTGGCTGATATGGCAATGAATGATGCGGTTGCATTTAAGGCGATTGTGGCAATGGTGAAGTAAGATAAACACCTACTAAAACTTAAAAATCCGCTTTCTGTATCTGGAAGCGGATTTTTTAATGCCCACAAAAATTTCTGCCTGCCAAAGGAAGAGGTGTTTTCTCTGCCCTGAAAAAATTTTCAACGCCAATCAAATTTTTACCTAAGTTTACTTAACAATTTTTTATCCCTATGAAAACAAACTTTTACATTTAATTCCTGATCCTTGCTTTTTTGACGCTGCTGAATTTTAATTAACAGCATTTGGGCAATGCGCTCTTATCAATGTTACAGAACCCGCCGCTTTTCCTGAATTTACATTTGATATGTATGGAATGAATGATGACTTGTGGGACATTATGGAAATTGATACAAACGGCGATGGGATAAAAAAGGATGGTTTCATTGCAGTAGGAAGCACTCAGACACCTGATTCCTATAATGCGGGTGTACAGGCTTTGGTATTGCGTTTGAAACCGAACGGGACTGTTAGATGGGCTGACACATTAGGGGGAATTTATGACGACGTTGCTTATGCCGTGGAACAAGCTACTGATAATAGTATTGTAGTTTGTGGCACCAGAAAGGATCTCAGAATTCAGGCAATATCAGCTCCTAATACTAATCTTTGGCTTTTTCAATTGAATGTTTTAACCGGAGCAAGAATAGGAGGTGATCACGAATATGGTGGCGGCGGAAATGAAGACGGCTTCGACATTGTAGTGGATACTGCCGGTAATTATATTGTTGCCGGAGGCACCGGAAGAAAAAATAATGGCGATTTAAGCGGGTTCACAATTAATCCGTATGGAGAATACTGGGTGCTCTGCATTGATAAAACAAGCTTCAATATACTCTGGCAAAATATTTATGCAGGAGGCTATTTGAATGCAGCACAAAGTTTTGCGGATCGCGATTTTGCTTTCAGCGTGCTTAAGGATACTTCTGGTCCTTACGTAAATTATGTGGTATCAGGATATTGTTCGTCGTGCGACCCGAGCGGACATTTGCAAGAAGCCATGCTGGTCAAGATAAGCTCGATAGGGAGTACCATTTGGCAATACTCTTATGGAGATGTAAATACGTCTCTTCCTACCAGAACCGATCAGGGATCACACAGCGTGGCCCTGGGTTACGACGGTACTAACTACAATTATATTTCTGCGGGCGTAGATCATACATTAGGAACTTCAGGTGGCGCAAATTGTTTCGCGAACCAGCACGATGTCTATGGCTTTAAGGTATCTTCTGCAGGATTGGGTTCAACCTGGACACCTGCATGCCATTTGGATTATGGACGGAACTATGGCGGATCTAAAACGGATGATGGCTATGCTGCGCTACAAACTTGTAGCGGCGACTATCTTCTTCTTGGTAAGGCAACAAAACCGGATAATGATGTTTATTGCAATGCCAGTACGGCATCATCTCCTCCCTCTGATGCTTGGCTGGTAAGAATTAACAGTACGGGAGGAATTGTATGGGATCAATCCTTTGGCGGTATCTACAATGATGCGGGCCACAGCTTAAAAAGAATGCTAAATGGCACCTATGTGTTTGCAGGTTACAAAGAACAGGCAACGGGAAATGCGGATGCTTATATAGTTGAATTTGAGCTGAAGGATGCGTGCGCTGCGCCCACCGGGTTAAGCCGAACCGTGAACGGCTGTAATGTCACAATAACCTGGAATGCATCTGCCTGCGCACCCTACTATAGTGTAAAGTATGTTAAATCAGGCAGTCCCATAAATTATATCACCGTTGCGACAAATACAGTAACATTCGCGCCCGGCAGCGGCACGTATGCCTGGGGGGTAGCCGCAATATGCTCACCTAATAATATCAGCAGCTATACAGTTGGAACTCCTAATTTTACTGTTGGAGGCGGATGCAGGCTGGAATCGCCGCCGGAAAAAAATTCAGGGCAGCTCGTTGTATATCCGAATCCCTCAGCCGGTAGTTTTCATGTTGCCTGTCAATTTACAAATGCCATCAATACTAAGGCTGTTTTGCAAATTCTGGATCTAACCGGATCAGTGCAGCAATTCACAGAAGTAACTCCCCATGAAGGTCTGATTGATCAGAATATTTCTTTTGCTAATCTTGAGGCCGGCTTTTATTGGGCAAAGATAACGGTAGACGGCCAAACTTATCTTGCCAAGCTCATTATTCAAAAACCTTAAAACCATGTCTATGAAAAAATTATTTTGTGTCTGTTTTATTGTTGTGCCCTTCATAAGCCATGAACAAGGCACTTGGATACAGAAACAAGAATTTGAGGGAACGGCAAGAGGGGGCGCTGTTGCCTTTAGCATTAATGGAAAGGGGTATTTGGGTACCGGCGGCGATTTATATGGACTAAAAAAAGATTTCTGGTTATATGATCCCGGCTCTGACTCCTGGACACAACAAGCAGATTTTGGAGGAGAAGCCCGGTATCTGGCTGCGGCTTTTGCTGTTGGCAGCAAGGGTTATATCGGCACGGGCAGAACGGATGGTTATCATGTTGTAAAGGATTTTTGGGAATATGATCCAGCCACTAATGCGTGGACGCAACGGGCTGATTTCCCCGGGGGCCCCCGGGAAGCCGCAGTGGCTTTTTCTATCGCCAGCTACGGTTATCTTGGCACCGGTAACCTCAACAACGGATCTACAATTAAAAGAAATTTTTGGCGCTTCAATCCCGCTGCTGATCAATGGACGCAAATTGCTGACTATGGAGGACCTCCCATAACAGGAGCCATTGCGTTTGCCACTTCAACCAATGGCTACGTCACAACCGGCAATACTGGGCTTACTGGTTTGAATAAGGAACTGTGGGAATATGATCCTGGAATGGATCAATGGAACCAAAAAGCAGATTTTCCCGGTTATGGCAGAACTTTGGCAGCCGCATTTTCCATTGACAATTTTGGTTATCTAACCACCGGAACTATTGATTCTATAATTTACGACATAAACGATTTCTGGAAGTATGATATTCAGCAAGACGCTTGGACCCAATTGAATGATTTTCCGGGCGTCGGCAGGTCAGCTGCATCAACATTTGTAATTGACACATCAGGATATGTAGTTGCGGGATCAACACATGAACCGGAGGGTAAAGAACTCTGGCAATATACCCCCGCTAATTCTTGCACGGCACCGAATGCTTTTTCGAGCAGCGTGATTCCCCAATCGGCAAAGCTCCAGTGGAACAGCGCCTCACAGCAAGGTTACGTTATCCGTTACAAGGTGCAGGGCAATTCCTCATGGGTGAAAGTCAGGAGCAATGACACGGTTAAAACCCTGCACAACCTATTACCGCAAACGACCTACTTGTGGGAGGTGAAATCTGTTTGCGGCACAAACCCGGTGGTCGCCTCAGAATGGTCAGCACTGCAAAGCTTTACCACCTTGCCGCAGAAATTATCCGCGGCTCAAGCGGCTCAGCCGTTTGGTGTGTATCCCAATCCGGTTGCCGCAGTAGCCAGCGTCATGTTTTATATGCCGGTGACTGCTCAGGTGGAATTGAAAGTCTTTGAGCTGACTGGAAAAATAGTAAGCAGTAAATCCCTTGGGGAGCTGCAGAGTGGCAACCAGTCGCTAACATTTGATCGCAGCAGCCTTCCGGAAGGTATTTACCTGCTTCAGATATTAAGCGGCAATCAAACCTTTTCCCAAAAAATAGTGATTGAATAAATCAGATACCATGAAAAACATTATTCTAATCCTCGTTTTACTCTCCGCTTATACAACAGCGTTGTGTCAGAATGCCGCTGATTTTCACACTTCCACCATTACTGCAAACAACATCGTTTGCTCCTCCTTTATCAATGATGATGAGGGGTGGTTGGCTGACAACGCCGGAAACGTATGCCATACTGCAGATGCGGCTCAGTCATGGTCCATTGTTTCAACCGAAAATTTCTTCGTGAAGATTGCTTTTACCAGCCCCGTAATTGGATATGCCCTATCCGCATCACAGGCATATAAAACAAATGACGGGGGCGTTAACTGGTCTCCGCTCGCATTACCAAATGATATCACGCCGGCAATCTATTTTATCAGCCCTCAAACAGGTTTCATAAGCGGGCAGAATGCCATTTATAAAACCGTGGATGGGGGTGATTCCTGGAGTACTATTTCCACTGATACGACAACCTTCAACTATTTTTATTTTATTACTTCCGTAACTGGGTTTGCTACAGCTTACGATGATCAGTTTTTCAAATGCATCTGGCGCACTGATGATGGCGGTTCAACTTGGAGTAACGTTTACGACTCGTCAAACTATTTTATGAATGCAATATGGTTTACCAGCGCGAATGAGGGCTGGGCAGCAGGCTATTATGACCGGACAGGGCTGGGAAAGTTGCCTGTGATCAACCATTCAACTGATGGAGGCGCTACATGGCAAATGGCTTTTATAGATGATCATCCGGAAGATATTAAAGGGGATCAATTTATTGATGTTCGTTTCAAAAATGGGCTTGATGGTTTTGCCCTGTCTATTTATGATCAAAGCTTCATCACGGTTGATGGCGGGCAAACCTGGAACCTGACGTATGGAGAGAATGGAAAACTGCTGCCTTCGTATGGTGTTTTCAATTCTTTGGCTGGCTACTCCACGATGTATTTTACCGGGCGAAATGGATATGTTACAGCATGGAAATGACTTCTCAGTTCTCATAAATGATTTCTAAACAGCCAAGTGCAATTGATTTCCGGTTTAGAAATAATTTCCATTCTTCCTGCACCACGCGATAATTCCTTCTGCAAGCGCTAATCCTGTTTGCGCAGTTTTTATATTGAGGTCGCCATCGCAGCCGCGAGAAAGATGCAGGTAGTTATAGGCACTCACAAAATCATTATACAACTTTCTGTTTTTTGTTGAAGAAACTCTTGTAAGTATCAATTGATTTGTGGAAAATTTCCATCAATATTTTACTGCAGAAATTTATTTTATGGAAAGGAAGTGAAAAAAAATCTATTAAAATGTTAGTGGAGAATTGAACATGAAATATTATTTCACCCCGTTCTTTGCTGCATCCTCAATCGCCAGCACCAGCTTATCCAGTTCTCTGAGTGAGGTGTAGACATTCGGCGTTACACGCACGCAATGAATATTCTCCCAGTTGATCCCCACGGTGTGAATCTTGTATTTCGTAAAGAAGAAAGAATCGAGATCAGCGATTTCAATTCCATCAATCGAGACACCGCAGATGGCACAGGAATATTTTTCATTTAATGAGGTATGCAGCTTCACCCGCGGAATGGTTTTCACTTTTTCAGCCCAGTAATTTTTAAGGTACCGGAGCCGTGCCTCCTTTCGCTGTGAGCCAATTGCATTGTGAAAATCGACGGCATAGCCAATTGCTTCTTCCGCAGGAAATGAACGTGTGCCCTGCGCTTCAAACTTCCGGATGTCATCACTCTGCGGATTATCATTAGGGAAAAGCGGCCAGATGCCCGGAATCTTCTCCTTCTTCACCCAAAGCAATCCGGTGCCGAATGGAGCGCACAGCCATTTGTGCAGGCTCGTTCCCCAGTAATCACAACCGAGATCGGGAATCCTGTAATCGAAATGCGCAAAGGAATGTGCAGAATCACTGAGCACTTCGATCGCAGGGTTTTTTCTTTTTACCGCATCTGAAATTTTTTTTACTGGCATGATCTGTCCCATCCAGTTGATCACATGGGTCACGTGAACTATCCGGGTTTTCTCCGTTAGTGCATTCACAAACTGATTCACGAAATAATCATCATCCTCCTGGGGCAATTCAAGGTTCAGCCATATGAGTTTGATGCCCTCCCGCTTCTCGCGCTGCTTCCATGCGTTGATCATGTTGGGATAATCCTGCCTGGTACAAATGATTTCGTCACCCGCCTTCAGATTCAATCCGAATATTACGGCATCAATTGCCTCTGTCGAGTTTCTGCACACTGCCAGTTCTCCGGCATCGCATCCTGCGAGATCGGCGAGCTTGCTGCGCAGCGGCTCGCGTCCCTGATCAAGTATGCGCCACATGTAATAGCTCGGCGCTTCATTACTCATCTGTATGTACTTGTACTGCATCTCCTGCACATGAACCGTCTGCGGGCTCACGCCACCGTTGTTCAGGTTGATGATGGCGGGTGAAACGGAATAAGCCTGGCGAATGGTTGCCCAGAAGTCTTCATCGCCGGCAAGCTGATGTGCGGTGAGGTGACTCTTCGCTTTGAGCGACTCAGAAATTTGATCCAGGGTAACCTTGTAGGTGAATGCAGGCAGGCTGAGCGCCGCGAGTGCAGTACTGCTTTGCTGTAAAAACTTTCTTCGGGTAGATGGCATGCAGAAAATTATTGCTGAAAAGGTAAAGAGAATTTTAAATCTGTCTCAGATCTTCCTGTCAAAGTAAAGAGGGCTTGCCTGAGCCGTTGGGGTGATCACGAGTTCATTGATGCAAACATGCGGCGGCAGCGAGCTGCAGTAGAAAACCGCATCGGCAACATCACCGGCGGTCAGCGGCTGATATCCCTTGTACACCGCTTTTGCTTTTTGTTCATCCCCTTTGAAGCGAACCCTTGAGAATTCCGTACCGGCAGCTCCGGGATGTATCGCTGTAACCTTAATGTTGTGCTTAAGCAAATCAATTCTCATCGCCTGTGACAGGGCATCCACTGCAAACTTTGTGGCACAGTAGACATTACCCTTCTCATAAACATACTTCGATGCTGTTGATCCTATATTAATGATTTGACCCTGTTTTTTTTCCACCATTATGGGAGCAATGGCACGGGTGATGTAAAGCAGCCCTTTTACATTGGTGTCAATCATCTGATCCCAGTCATCAGTGCTGCCTTCGTGAATAAAATCCAGTCCGGCCGCAAGACCAGCATTGTTAACCAGAACATCAATTTGCTTCCAATCAAGTGGAAGAGAAGCAACCGCATCCACAACCTCTTTCTTTTTCCTCACATCAAAATTCAGGGTGATTACTTCGGCTTTGAATTGTTTTTTTAATCTGTTGCTGACTTTATCGAGGCGGGTTTTTCTTCTTCCGGTTATGATGATGCGAAAATCATTCTGAGCAAATTTCTCTGCAATGGCTTCGCCGAAGCCAGAGGTTGCACCGGTGATGAAAATGGTTTTCAGGATGAATTTTTTTCGGGTGGAAGATAATAGCAGCATCTCTAATTGAGTTTAGTGTTACAATATTATAATGGTTTAATTCCATAGAAACTTAAATTTAAGATTCATGATAAATTAAATGGCCGAAGAAGGCGGAGACCTTGTAACCATTACATTGGAAATGAATCAATAATCGTGGACTGGTCGATAAATACATCAAGCTGGAAGCGGGATTTGTATGACAACTACAGGTTCAGTTCAAAAACCTCAACGTACACCTGCTGTTATTTCAAGTGTCTATTGAATCACGATAAATTTTCCCGTCAGATATTCATCCCCATGGATTCTTATCGAATAGAAATACATTCCGGCGGTAAATTCACTTGCAGAAATACTTTTCAATGACCCATTAATATTTTGAATATTCTGTATTTGATTTCCGCACCCTCATAAATAAAAATATCATAGAGTGCTGCTTGAGAAGGATTATCAATGGTAAGTTGCCGTCCATAAAGATAATAAATTATGTGAAAGGGTATGATGTAAGTATGGACAAAATCTTTTTTGTGGATTTACGGTAATGGTGATGCTTGTCTTCTGCCATAACACCCAGGTTTTCGGTTGCTACGGCCTTTAAAAGATAGGTGCCCGCAGGCACATTTGCCAGTTATAATTATAAGGAGCGGTCATGTCTTTCTTAAGTTTAATAGCGCCGTTATAAAATTCAACTTTCGTAATAGCGCCATCCGGATCTGATGCGGAAGCTTTCCAACTTTAATCAAAAGGTGGTGAATAAATTCATAAAGCAATTTTTATCTTTTGATGGTAATTGTGATGAAAACAATGCTGCAAAAGGGCGGCATGGAGGTAGTTAGCTGCTTTAAAAAAATACTGTGAACTTCCCTGTTAAAACGAGAATCATTCAATCCGCTTCCAGAGTTTGCTCAGGGAAGTGACGATAACTATTGCCTTAAGTGATGCTTACAGACTTACTTTAGCACAATGACAGTTTACGAAAAGGATGCCCTCGAAGAATTGAAATTATGGCAGCGCCGGATGCTTAGGAGGCCTTCATTTACAAACAAAGTGACCAAGAAAATGCAGGATAAGATCAACAGCTTCATTCCTGAAAAAATACACCGGGTGTTAACAAAGGCAATCAAGGAGATGGTGCGGGTTGTATTATTCGGCGCAGGCTTAACAACCAAAAAGCCTCATAAGGATGAATCACTGGAAGTGAGGGAGGCAATTATCAGGGAGCGAATTGAATTTTATAAAAACACCGCAGCAGCCGAGGGTGGTTTAACCGGTGCAGGAGGAATTTTATTCAGTCTTGCTGATTTTCCATTGCTTCTTGCCTTGAAAATAAAATTACTTTATGAAATTGCGGCATTGTATGGTTACCGGGTAAAGGATTTTAAAGAGCGTTTATACATTTTGCACATCTTTCAGCTTGCCTTCTGCAGTTCACAGAGGCGCAAAGAGGTGTATCTTAAAATGGAAAAATGGAATGAGTATTCGCAGGATATTCCTGATGACATACACAAGTTTGAATGGCGGATCTTTCAGCAGGAATACCGTGACTATATTGACCTTGCGAAGCTCGCACAGATGATTCCTGTGATCGGAGCGGCAGTAGGTGCAGTCGTAAATTATCGCCTGATCACGAAGCTGGGTAAAACTGCTATATATGCTTACCGGATGCGGTTATTAAAAACTGCAATTTCAAAAAGGTTAACTTAAATGATTGAAGGACCGGTGGAGAATAAAATGATTACCCACCTATGAAATTATCTGACTTACGGATTATCCTGCGGATATATAAATAAGACTGAATCAGATAATACGGCAGAACCAAATATACCGAAGCAGCCCTCGATCCTGGATTTCAGAAATACAGGCTCTACGAATGGGTTATGTATTGATTGCAGTTGCTGGTCAAGGTTATCAAAAAATTCTGCAGAAGTTTTATCCATTGATTGAACAAAGACATATCCGGTATCGCCTTCGTTGTATTCAAATGAAACCTCCACAAGCATCTGAAGCTGGCTTCAATCAGCACCATTATCATTATAAATGGTTCTTCCCAGGTCAATTACCGGAAATAATTCATCGGGGGCTGCGCAGGTATTCGGCAGTGTTCCAAAAACATGCGCATGATGAATGGTATTATCAATCATCCGGTTCATCTGGAACCGGTAAAAATTTTCTGTCCCGGTGGCATCAGTAAAAAATACTTGAACGCCGTCATGACCACCGAAAAGATCATAAAAGGCAGCGACGTAAAGTATCGAGTCTATCTCCACTTTTGGCGATGATATAGTGGTTTGAGCTGTGTAGGTTTTGCCCTGGTAACTTACATCAAGAGTATAGGTATTTCCCTGTTGAACTGCAATTGTACCCTGATAGTATGGAATCCACCTGCACCTGAATTTATCGAATAATGAATCAGGGGTGAGAATATCGGTGCCGGCTGTTCCGGTAATTGTAGCCATAGCACCTCTTGCAAAAATATCCTGTGGCAATGTGTTACTGTCAAAAAATGGCTGCGTAGTATTCAGGTAAAGCCGTGGTTCCTTTCCCGGATTTAAGATGCATTCAATGTACAACTTACTCTACAGGGCAAAATACTTCCCTTTTTTATATTAAATGCCGGAATCCGGCAAAATATATTGAAAGACAGAGCAGCATTTTTGTTAACCGTTTCAGATGTCTTTAATACTTACCGGTGGACCACTGAAATAAATACCACTGAGCTTTATGAGAAAGTGGATAGCAAGCGTAAATCACAGATCATATTTATCGGATTTACATTCAATTTTGGTAAATCACACAGGAAGATTGAGGAAGATCTGCAATTCGATGAAAAGATGTAGTTACATTGCTGAAATAGATGAACGTAGGATGGTTCCACAAACCTTTACTCTTAACCTTTACACTGGTTTTTATGAAGTTAAGTTTTTTCATTCAATTCTTCCTGCACCATGCAATAATTTCCTCTGCAAGAGCCAAACCCGTTTGTGCCGTTTTCTTATTGAGATCACCATCATAACCTCCTAATAGATGGAGGTAATTATAAGCACTCACGAAATCGTTGAGCACTTTTCTAATTTTAGTTGAAAGGAACTCCTTGTAAGTATCAACTGACTTTCGTGAATTTTTTTTTAGAGGGGCAACATGTGCATCCATTGCCACCAGCACACCGCTCCAAGCAGTATTGCACGCCATCTTTACATACTTTTTATCATTGTAATAGCCGGGCACTCCATTGCCTGCCTTTGTCCGCAAAATTTCACGGGCATTGCTCAGGTATCTCCTTGCTTCGGTAATGCTGTCGTTTTTAACTCTTAATTTATACTGCTGCATGGCAAAAGAAATCAGTTTACAAATCTACAATACGTTGCCTGTATCGTTCTCATTAACTTCGCCGCCATCATGAGCTCTGAAAGAAAAATCCTGATCACCGGCGGCGCGGGTTTCATCGGCTCTCATGTAACAAGGTTATTTGTCAGGAAATATCCGGACTACCATATCTTCAATCTTGATAAGCTCACTTATGCCGGCAATCT
>JBDSEA010000006.1:0-4062 GCA_039920305.1 Chitinophagales bacterium | reverse complement strand
ATAAATTTATCGAACAGGCGCTTGGTGACATTGCTCCCTGGCGCGTAATCAAAACAGAGTTACAGATCATCGAAGACGGAAGTAAAGAATTGCACGTGTATCTGGACTTTGCAGAGGGCAGTGAGTTCTTAGATGAGAAAGGCAATAAGTGCAAAGTGCATGATACGCAGCAGCACCAATGGAGGCACCTGAACTTTTTCGAACACCGTTGTTTTGTGCATGCACGTGTTCCGCGCATCGTAACTGAAGAAGGCAAGGTGAAAAAAATGATTGTTCCATGGGCAAGAAGAAACCACGGCTTCACACTGCTATTTGAAAGCATGCTGATGAAATTGATCGAGTTGGAAATGAATGTATCATCGGTAGCTGCATTGGTAAAGGAATATGCACAACGTATTTGGGATGTATTTAACTACTGGGTTGGTAAGGCACGAGCTGAACAAATCTTACTTGCTATTACCCTAATAGGCATTGACGAAACCAGTCGTAAGAAAGGGCATGATTACATCACCATAGGGGCAGATATGCAGAGCGGAAAAGTATTTCACGTAGCAAAGGGAAAAGACGGTGAAGCCGTTAAAGCGTTGGCGGATCATTTACGTCGAAAGGGAGTTGCTCAGCAAAGCATCACGGATGTCTGCATGGATATGTCGCCTGCATTCATCGGTGCTGCGATGCAACACTTTCCCAAGGCAGCCATCACCTTCGATCACTTTCATGTTTCAAAAGAAGTAAACAAAGCACTCGATGAAGTGCGCAAACTCGAACGAATCGAATACGGCATGACTAAGAAGATTAGATTCTCACTTCTTAAAAATCCTGATAAGATCAAGCCTGAGCGATTAGCAGAATTGAACGCCACCTTCAAAGCTTATCCTACCCTGGGAGAAGCCTATCGTCTCAAAGAATATTTCAAAGAGTTCTGGCAAATACACGATCCTGATCTGGCGTCCGGCTTTTTAAAACAATGGTGCAAAGAGGCAGAGCAAGCAGGGGTAGAACCATTCCGAAAAGTTGTAAGAACGATCAAAGCCCATTGGAGTGGCATCGTCAATCACTCACTATCTCAACTCACCAACGGGCTGCTCGAAGGCATCAATGCCAAAGTTCAATTGGCCAAGAGAAGAGCGCGAGGATATACCAATCTTCAGAACTTCATCAACATGATTCATTTCTTGTGCGGTAATCTCAAACTGAATTACCCACAGATTTCATATAGAACCAAAAATTTTATATATTATAAATTTGATTTTTTGAATCAAAGAGTTACACTTTCATCATACCATTCCCAATTCAGATTTTTAAAATATAGTGTTAAATTCATTTTGAAACCACCTCCAGCAATCCCGCAATTTTCTCTGCAATTTTTCTCCTCGAATATTGCTCCACTCCTACCGGATTTGCTACAAGCTTTTCTTCTTTCCACAGTGAAAACATCCCGGCAATCTCACTCTTGATTTTTGCCTTGTCATGGAAACCGCAAACGGTGCCTGCATTCGCATCGCGGACAATCTGAGCGGAATCACCCTGCTCAGGACCCATGAGTAGGATGGGTCTTCCTGCTGCCAGGTACTCAAATAATTTTCCCGGAATTATACCCAGCACATTCGGCGTATTATTAAGCGGCAGATATAGGACCGATGCCTGCTGCTGGCACACACCCACCTCGTTGTGGGATAAATAATCAATACGCTGAAGATTTGTTGTGAGCTGATTTTTTTCAATATCCGCATAGACTGAGAAGTCATTCTTGCCGATGAGCTGAATCACAAGTTTTTCCCTGAAATCCTCAAAGTCCTCACACAACTCTTTCAGTGCTTCCCAAAGCGCAGGATGGTTTCTATCCTTGTTAAGTGAACCTATATGGGCAATTGTAAATTTCCTGTGCATTCCCCCACCGGACCCGTGATACCCGGCTTCAGGATTAATTTGAAAATCATCTTCATCAAAACCATTTGTCACTACCTCTATTTTTCTTCCGCTCAACTTTTTAAAATCTTCTGCCCAATGGCGGCTCACGGTAACAATTACGTCTGCCTTCAGCAATACTTGCTTTTCCAGTCGCCTGTGCTTTGCATCAGCCCGCCGGGTGAGCATGAGCTGGTCATAGAAATCAATGCTGGTCCACGGGTCACGAAAATCAGCGAGCCACGGGATGTTCAGTTTCTTTTTTATTCCCCTCGCAATCATGTGGGTGGTGTGCGGAGGCCCGCTGCTGATCATGGCATCAACTTGATTTTTTTTCAGTTCACTTACTAAAAATTTTATTGAGGGCTGAATCCAGAAACAGCGTGCATCAGGAATAAAAAAGTTGCCGCGAATCCAGATGGAAAGCTTTTGTAGAAAGAAAGCTTTATTGTTTTCAGAGATAAACCCCGAGTAAACAGCTTCTTCTTTTTTCTGGCCTATAAGCTTCTTATATAATTCATAAGGCTCCCATATTTTATGACGGTAGATTTTTATGCCTTCGGGGATATCTTTTTCAAGCGTTGGATCAAGCACGGGGTAAGCCGCATCCTTTGCAGTGTACACTACGGGCTCCCATCCAAATTCCCGCAGGTATTTTACCAGCTTGAGCATCCGCTGCACCCCGGCTCCGCCACTGGGAGGGAAATAGTAAGTAATAATGAGTACTTTTTTCATGAATAACCGCCGCTAAGGTCGAAAGCCCTTTTCATTGTTTACCATTGATTTTCAGATTCTCTAACTTTGTTCGGTTATGATTCACGGTCATCAATAAATCCTGACCGGGTAAATAAAAACCAAACACATTGTATAGCTTAATCGAAGATATTGCTGAAGTATTAGAGCACGATAAGTGTTCAAAATAATGCAACT
Source organism: Chitinophagales bacterium (assembly GCA_039920305.1). Classification (GTDB taxonomy): domain Bacteria; phylum Bacteroidota; class Bacteroidia; order Chitinophagales; family UBA10324; genus DASRAJ01. The sequence continues at coordinate 1,224 of JBDSEA010000006.1, read as the reverse complement.
AAATTCATGAAAAAGAAAATCCTCACCGTAATTGGCACCAGACCGAATTATATCAAGGTCACGCAATTCGAAAAAGAATTTGCAAAGCATTCAGATACCTTCGACCATCGCCTGCTGCATACAGGGCAGCATTTTGACAAGGTGATGAGGGATATATTTTTTGAGCAGCTTGAACTCAAAAAAATTGATTACGCTCTTGAGGTAACCCACGGATCACCCGGAACACAGATCGGTGAAATCATTCTGAAGATGGATGCAATACTCCGTCAATGGAAGCCGGATCTTGTGGTGGTTGTCGGCGATGTAAATTCAACGCTTGCAGCATCCGTTGCAGCCAACAAAGCGAACATCAGGCTTGCGCATGTCGAAAGCGGATTGAGAAGCTTTGATTGGCAGATGCCTGAAGAATACAATCGTAAAGTGACGGATACGCTTTCCGATATCCTATTTGTCACGGAAAGAAGCGGCGAAGAGAATTTATTGCGTGAGGGAAAAAAGCGGGATCAGATTTTATTTACAGGTAATACGATGATTGATACGCTTGTTGCATTTGATTCAAAGCTGGATGAATGGCCGATCATGAAATCACTGGATGTGAGGGAAGGCCACTATGTGCTGATGACCATGCACCGCCCTTCGAATGTTGACAATGAAAGTCAGTTGAAAAAATTATGCGGCGTGATCAGGTTGATTGCTGAAAAATACAAGGTGGTTTTTCCCATCCATCCGCGCACCCGCAAAAGCATTTCACAATTCATGATGGAACCTGATTTTTCATTCATCAAAAATCTCCTGGTGCCCGGGCCACTTGATTATTTTTCATTTCAGAAGCTGATCAGGCACGCGGCGTTTGTACTTACTGACAGCGGAGGAATACAGGAAGAAACCACCTATAGGAAAGTCCCCTGCCTCACGCTTCGTGAAAACACAGAGCGTCCTGTTACTATTGAGCTCGGCACCAATGAGCTGATTCCTTTTGATCTCTCCATCATCGCTGAAAAAATTTCCTCCATCGAGAAAGGAACCTATAAGAAAGGAAGCATCCCTCCTTTGTGGGATGGAAAAGCCACAGAAAGAATGGTACAAGCGCTGAAACAGGTTTTATAATCCCTTCAGTAACTTTTCAGAGTTAAATAAGCAACATCCTCATGGGATATAGTTCACGGGTGATTTTTGTCCTCAAAATTTTTCCTGACAATTAATTTTTTTAATGCAACTCCCATG
>JBDSEA010000005.1:0-10615 GCA_039920305.1 Chitinophagales bacterium | reverse complement strand
GTATTCTCCGAGAACGTCTTTAATTTCCTGCATTTCTTTCTCAGGCACGTGATCCACTTCCTCGTATTCGCGATTAAGCTCGGAATGATAATGATCAATATCCGTTTTGCCTGCCAGGTAGCCTCCCAAACCCATGGCAATGGAGCCTGCAATAATTTCTGCAATTCCTGCAGTGATAACAATGATGTTGGAATCAACTGCGCCGCTAAGTCCCGCAGCAAGTGCAAAGGGTACTGTTAATCCATCCGCCATTCCAATCACTACATCCTTAACTATGTTGGAGCTTACAAAATGATTTTCTTCGTGCATGTTAGTTTTTACTTTTTCTGCTTCATCAATCACCTTTAAATTGCCATTTGCAAAGTTGCAACAGTCCTCCTGTAGCGATGTATAAAAAATCACGCAAAAAAGTTGGATTTTAAATATTGATCATTCACCATCTTTACCGGATGGCGAAGATTATTCATGAAAACCTGGTTAATGCAGTTGGGGAAGCTCTTCACCTTATTTTTCAGGAGGGGAAATATGCTGACAGGGTGATCGAGTCAACGCTGAAAAAGAATTCGAAATGGGGTTCGCGTGATCGCCGGTTCATTGCCGAAACCACCTATGATGTTGTCCGCTGGTGGCGCTGGATAAGCAGTTGCGGCGAAATTGAGGAAACCGATGAAAATAAATTCAGGAAAGCCATTGATACATGGCTTGTCCTTCAAGACAGCGAGGAGCGTACATGGGAAAATGAGAATATTGAAAAAGAAAAAATTATAGCAAACAGCAAAAATTTGCAATCCGCCCGGGCTATCCGGGAATCTGTACCTGACTGGCTCGATGAGCTTGGACAAGGTGAATTACCTGATAAATGGGAAAAGGAATTACATGCATTGAATGAGCAGGCGCGCGTAGTACTTCGCACAAACACCATAAAAACTTCGATAGAGGATTTGCGCGAGGCGCTCCGTCTGGCGGATTGTGAAACAGAAACACTGCCTTCCCTTCCAAATGCCTTACTGCTGATGAAGCGAGCGAATGTTTTTCAACAACCTGTTTTTAAACAAGGTTGGTTTGAGCTTCAGGACGCGTCATCACAAACTGTAGCACCATTTCTCGAAATCCAGCCCGGGATGCGGGTCGTTGATGCATGTGCAGGTGCCGGCGGTAAAACTTTGCACATTGCTGCTCTGATGCAAAATAAAGGTCAGCTCATTGCATTGGACACAGAGGGATGGAAATTGCAGGAGCTTAGACATCGCGCAAGAAGGGCCGGAGCCGGAATGATTGAGACGCGTACCATTGACACCACGAAGGTTATCAAGAGATTATATGATTCTGCTGACAGAGTTTTACTTGATGTTCCATGCTCCGGCTTGGGAGTGATACGCAGAAACCCGGATGCCAAATGGAAATTGAATTTAGAATACATCAACCGGGTACATCAGCTTCAAAAGGAAATTATTGAACGCTATTCAAGAATGGTAAAACCCGGTGGAAAGGTGGTTTATGCAACCTGCAGTATTCTTCCTTCAGAAAATCAATTAATTGTTGAGCAGTTTCTTCTTGCTCATCCTGTATTCAGGCTGGAAGAAGAAAGACAAATTTTTCCATCCGAAGGATTTGATGGATTCTATATGGCACGTCTGGTAAGAATCAATTGATGATATTAAAATGGCTTTTATAACTTACAAGTTTTAATCTTTTTGACATTCAAAATTAATTCCGGAAAACTCCCTCAGAACCAGCTCAGTAAAAATTCATCTATGCCTGAAGAAATCCTATCTGAGAAAGCCCTGCAGAACAGAATTAAAGCTGCAATCATTATTACTGTAGCAGGGTTGCTATTGAATGGCGCCTCAGCAGTTCCGCTGAGAACGGAATTAACCATCCTGCTTTCTAAGCCGGAAGTCCTTCCGCCCTTTCTCCGGGAGTGGTGGAACTATGTGAGCGAAGGAGTATTCGAAACCAGTGAGCAATATAACTTCATGCGCTATGGTTTCGATTGGCTTGCCTTTGCACACCTGTTAATAGCCATTGCTTTTTTTGGCCCTTACCGTGACCCTGTTAAAAACCAATGGGTGATTCAATGGGGAATGATCGCATCAGCCTTAAGTATTGTTATGGCTATTGGCTGGGAGCATGTACGCGGCATTCCTGTTTGGTGGTCATTGATTGACGCAGGGGTTGGTGCTTGTGCTTTTGTAGTTTTATGGGTATGCAATAGCTGGATCAGAAAACTGCAAATGTTGCGTTCCGTAAAAACATTTCCCCCCGCTTCATAAGTGAAAAATCATAAAGACATATAGTTTCTCAAAAGCATCATTTCAATTTCGCCAGGCCTGATCGAAGCTTCGAAAGCGATTCTTCAATCTCCCGCAGCTTACAGGTTCCGACACTTAATCGGTACCACGTGGAGTCATGTGAAGAACCAAATGCATAGAAGGGAACAATAGCTATCCCGCATTCATGCAGCAAATAGGATGTAACATCAGCAGTGGTATGCAAGATTCTTCCCTCTGTCGTTTTCTTTCCTTTTAATTCAAACTGTACTGTAAGATAAAGAGCCGCCTGTGGAGCAATAGCATCAACTGCGTATCCATCACTTCGGAGTTGTTGTATTCCCTTATAAATTCCTTCGAGGCGGAGATTAAGTTGCTCTTTGAAATCGTCAAGAAAGGAATGCAAAGAATCTCTTTGCTGTAAAAATTTAGCAGCAGCAACCTGCTCCGGCTTGGGGGCCCATGCTCCAATGTGAGATGCTATGGATTTCATTTTATCAATCACAGTCTGCGGGCCAAATGCCCATCCCACCCGCAATCCTGTTGAGGCAAACGATTTGGAAATGCCATCAATAAAGATGGTATAATCACGCATTTCCGGGCGAAGAGAAACAGGATCATAATGCTTCGTATTTCCATAGGTAAGTACCCAGTACATTTGATCATAAATGACATACAATGGTTTTTCATTTTCACTGCGGCGCCCATTCTCTTCCAGCACCAGATCACAGATTTCTGTTAATGCTTCCTTAGTAAAGGTTGTTCCGGTAGGGTTCTGAGGTGAGCATAATGCGAGCAGTGTTGCACCCTTCAAATGGGGCTTGATCTCCGCGGCTGCGGGCATAAAATTGTTCTCTCTCTTAGTTTCAATCGCAATGGGAGTGGCACCGCTCAGGTGGCAATAGTGATTATTATTCCAGGAAGGGACTGGAAAAATCACACCGTTTCCTGCATCAAGCAGGGTCATGTAAACAGAATAAATCGCAGGCCGTCCTCCACTGGTAATCAGAATCTCTTCGGGTGAATAAGTGATGCCACCGTGATCAGCAAGAAATCTGCTAACTTCTTTTCTCAATTCAGGGATGCCATTGGCAGGTGGATAGTTTGTATGGTTTTCCTGCAAAGCTTTAATGATCTCATCTCTGAGTTCCCGCGGAATAGGAAAGACCTTCGGGTCAAAGTCACCAATGGTAAAGTTGTAGATTTTTGCACCTGATTGGATCAGGTCATTCACCTCCCATGCAAGCTTGATGATCTCTGAACCGGTCAGCGCTTCAGCCATCGCTGAGACGAGAAGCTTCTTTTTTGCTGCAATTGTTTGCATGAGTCAGAATTTTCGATTGCGAAAAATAGTGAAATTTTGGACGGCGGATTCAATCATTCAGGATTCATTGAACCATGTGAGCGTAGTCATTGTGATCCGGATATACCTCTATTGTATTATCACCTTTATTAAAGGAACTTGCTTATTGAATTTTAATTGAAGGCTGTAAATTCCCGCCGGCAAGGATGACGGCGCTTGAATAAGGATGAACGATTTCCAGGAGAAAGAACTTCATCCATTACAGTTTGAAGCTTCCTCCCCGTTAAATCCAATATCTCCGCTATCAGAGAAATAAAAATGAGGGAGTAAAGAGGACAAGTTTTTTCATAATTTGATGGATTAAGTGAAAATGTAATTTTCAATATGAAGTTGAAAGGTAAATTAATTTTTGAGCTCCTCGTTACAGGATTTACGGTAATCGCAATTTCAGCAACGGATAAAACTCTTTGTCCTTCAACTCAATAACATCACCGCTCTTCATCTGCTCGAGCGTTATCTCCTCGATCGCATAGCGGATTAGCCGCAACGTCGGTTGACCAACTTTTGCCGTCATCTTTCTCACCTGCCTGTTTTTCCCTTCTGTGATTATGAGTTCGATCCAGGATGTTCCAGGGTGCTTTGCATAATTGACTGATGGATTACGCTCCTGAATTTTTGGTGCAGGAATTTTTCTCACGTTGGCGGGCTTGGTGCGATGCAACGCACCTTTCAGGTTGATCAGCACTCCCTTTTGCAACTGCTGAATGGCATCCTCATTCATTTCCCCCTCAATTTGCGCCCAATAGGTTTTACGGTGCTGAAATTTTGGATCGAGCACGAGATGATTCACCCGCTTGTCGTTTGTTAAAAGCAGCAAGCCTTCCGTATCATGATCCAGCCTTCCCACCGGGTAAACATCTTTAGGGAATTTTCCTAATGATGCGAGTGTAGGATGGTCACCTTCAGCAGAAAACTGTGAAAGCACACCATAGGGCTTGAAAATTTTGTAATAGCTGTGTGGATTTTTTTCTGATCTCATTTCATGAATAATTGAATTGTAAGTGCGAAACAAGCAAGAAGTTTTGGACTTAGCGGGCTCGTTTATTTATCAATTTCAGCTTAAATTCGATACATTAAAAAGAGTCTTAGATTGTCAGTCGAACAGGAATTTATTTTATTCAGGTATAAACAAAAAATCAATTGAGATTAAAATTTCGATTAATTTGCTTGATGTAAGCGGAAAGAAGTTGAAATGCTTACAGAAGATATTTTTGAGTCAGGAAAACATGAACAAATATTTGGTGGCAATTCATTACCTGCAGGATTTTATTTTTTTTGGCTAAACACTGAAAAACAATCACTGATTAAATCCATCATCATTCAGTAAACTAAAATATACAGCAATGAAAAAGGTATTCTGTAGTCTCCTCATAATAACCTTTCTGCTGAACGCTGTAGTTGCACAAACACCGAACTGGAGTGAGAACATTGCATCCATATTGTATGAAAATTGCACGACATGCCATCGTCCCGGCGAGATTGCTCCCTTTTCATTACTTACATATGAGGATGCGCTCATTAATTCTTACTCCATTGCAGATCAAACTGCGGCACGTAAAATGCCGCCTTATCCTGCTGATGTAACTTATTGTCATTACCTGGATGAGCAGGTGCTGACAGATGATCAGATAGCAACCATCCAGGAATGGGTCGATGCGGGCGCTCCCTCTGGCGATACTTCGCTGGTACCGGATGTTCCTTTCTTTCCCGAAGGTTCACAGCTCGGCACTCCGGATACCGTACTAAGCATGTCGCAGCCATATATTATTGCCGGCGATGGTGTTGACCGTTATATGGTATTTGTAATCCCTTCAGATTTTACCTCGGGCAAGAATGTTTCCTGCATTGAATTTCGTCCTCAGAACAAGCAGGCGGTACATCATGTGTTTATATATTCTGATACTACCGGCACACTGGCTGACCTTGATGCACAGACGCCGGGATATGGTTTCGAGGGCTTCAGTGCCGGGTTATCTTCAGCTGATTTCCTCACCTTGCATCGCCCGGGAATGAATGCCCGGTTTCTCCCTGAAGGAATGGCTTACAATATTCCGGCAGGTGCTGATATCATTTTGCAAATCCATTACGCACCCCTCACCTATCAAACTTCTGATTCATCCTCCGTAAATATTTTTTTCAACGATGATGATTCGGTGCGCACTGTGCTTCCGTTAAAGGTTACCGAAGCAAAGCTTACTGAGCCGCAGTTTCTAATTCCGGCAAACACGATAACAACTTTTCATTTACAATCCACCACCAATCAGGGAGATCTCTCTTGGATCGGGATCTCTCCTCATGCTCATCAGTTATGCTCCGCGTTTAAAGTGTATGCTGTCAATCTGTTTAACGACACAATTCCGCTCGTGAATATTCCACAGTGGGATTTCAACTGGCAATTGCTTTACAATTTCACTTCACTAAAAAAGATTGAGAACGGAAGCACGTTATATGCTGAAGCAACCTTTGATAATACGGTAAACAATCCCAACAATCCTAACGACCCTCCCATTGATGTACACTACGGTCTGAGTTCCGGCGATGAGATGTATCGCTTCTTTTTTAACGCGGTTGAATACCAGGAGGGTGATGAATTCATGGTGCTCGATAGCACCGGGATCCCCACACCTGTTATTCCTGTTGAGGGAATTGTGAATACTCCTCAACTCTATTCCTGTTATCCCAATCCTTCAAGTGATCAAATTACAATTGAATTTTTTCTTCCTGAAAAAAACGGAAATTCACTTACATTTTTTGATGACATGGGAAAAATAATCTTATTGCCCGCTTCATCTTCAGCTAGTCCGGGATTTAACAGAATAAGTATCAAAACTTCCTCCCTTGCAAGTGGAATTTATCATTGCTGGATTATGAGTGGTAAAAACATGCGGCACCAGGCATTCGAAATTGTGCGCTGATCATTTACGCTAACAAACATTTGCTTCTTGCTTCCTCTGGCTGCATGACTATTTTTGCGGCGCCTTACCCCAGGCGTCCTCCGGACAATGAATACCCAGATATTTCTGCGTGCCTATGAGCATATGTGCTGCGTTAAGCACATGGCGCAGACCTATGATGACAACCGGGCGATTGCGAAATATGTGCACTCCACTTCGCGCGGGCATGAGGCGATTCAGCTCGCGGCAGGAATGCAGATCAAGCCATACGATTTTCTCGCATGCTACTATCGCGATGAAAGTATTTTGCTTGGCCTCGGTTTCGAGCCATATGAGTTGATGTTGCAGCTGCTCGCGAAGTGTGATGATCCCTTCTCAGGAGGCAGAGAATACTATGCTCACCCGAGTTTTCGCAGCGATGGCATCAAGCCGACCATCATTCATCACTCCAGTGCTACTGGCATGCAGGCAATTCCTGCCACCGGCGCTGCACAGGGGGTTCAATACCTCGAAAAGAAAAGTTTATTAATTGCGCCAGAACCCCCGGTAGTCATATGCTCAATGGGTGATGGCTCAGTGACAGAGGGTGAAGTGGCAGAAGCATGGCAGTTCGCAGTACTCAAGCAGTTACCCATCATCTATTTGATTCAGGATAATGGCTGGAGCATTTCTGTTTCCAAAGAAGAAATGCGCACGATGGATGCTTATGAATATGCCGAAGGTTTTAAGGGCATGAATAAGGTGCGGGTGGATGGAAGTGATTTTAATGCATCATTCGAATGCGTTCAGGATGTGATTGCTTTCGTAAGAAAGGAAAGAAAACCCATGCTCATTCATGCTAAAGTTCCGCTGCTGAATCATCACACTTCCGGGGTAAGAAAAGAAATGTACAGGGGCACAAAAGACTTGGCAATTCACGGAGAGGATGATCCACTGCCCAAGCTCCGGAATTTTCTCCTGAACAATCTCGGTATTGTAGAAGAAATCCTCAACGAGATTGACCTGATTGCTAAAGAAAAAATTGCAAAGGATTTTCATCGTGCGGCTGAATCACCTGAACCGGACCCTGCAACCGTGATGGATCATGAATTTGCCCCTACTTCCATTACTGAAGAAAAAGGGAACCGCTCACCGCGCCGTGAAAATCAGGCCGCAGGGAGTGTAGAAAAAGTGGTAATGGTAGATGCTGCGCTTCATGGTGTTGAAGAAATTCTTCGTAAGCATCAGGAAGCAATTTTTTTTGGTCAGGATGTTGGAAGAAGACTGGGCGGCGTTTTTCGCGAGGCAGCAACACTTGCCGAAAAGTTTGGCGATGACCGCGTGTTTAACACTGCAATTCAGGAAGCATACATTGTTGGATCCTGCGCAGGGTTATCTGCTGTTGGTGTAAAACCGATGGTGGAAATCCAGTTTGCTGATTATCAGTTTCCCGCTATCAATCAATTGTTCACCGAGATCTCAAAGTCATGTTACCTCACCATGGGAAAGTTTCCGGTGAGCTGTGTTATAAGAATTCCGATAGGAGCTTACGGGGGCGGTGGCCCCTACCATAGCGGATGCCATGAGAGCGTGATTCTCGCCCAGCGTGGAATCAAGGTATGCTATCCATCCAATGCAGCTGACCTGAAGGGGTTACTGAAGGCAGCTTACTACGATCCGAACCCTGTGATCATGTATGAACACAAGGGCCTGTACTGGAGTAAAAATCCCGGGACAGAAGATGCGAAAATGATTGAGCCCGATGAGGATTATATTATTCCGCTTGGCAAAGCAAGCATCATACAGTCAGCTTCTGATGAAAACCTTGAGACAGGAAATTCGATGGTGATCATCACCTACGGGATGGGAGTTTACTGGGCAAAGAATGCTTCTAAGAATTTTCCAGGTGTGATTGAAATTGTTGATCTCCGGACATTGTATCCTTTAGATGAAGTGTTGATTTTTGAGCGTGTGAAAATTCACGGCAAGTGTATGGTACTCACAGAGGAAACAATTACAAATTCATTTGCGCAATCATTAAGCGGAAGGATTTCTTCAGAGTGTTTTCGATACCTGGATGCTCCTGTGAAATTTATGGGTGCCATGGCCAATCCTGCAGTGCCGATGAATATGATTCTTGAAAAGGAGATGCTTCCAACAGTAGAGAAGGTTGCTTCAGAAATCGAAAACCTGCTGTTTCAATAAATTTCCGGAATTTGCTTAAATAATAATTACTTCCCCGTTGGCCGTTACGATTTCATTTTTTACAATTCTGCTCACGCATGGCCTTAATTACTAAATTAACCAAGTCATGACGATGATTGGCCAGTTGATCAAGCGAACGATCACAGTTAGTCCGAGATTGCGAATGATTCCGGCGCTTTCACCCGAGCGCCAACAGCAAAAAATGCTCCGGCGCCTGTTAAGAAAAGCTGCTTACACCAGATTCGGGCTGCGTTATCAGTTCTCTGAGATTCTACGCTCGGAAAATTTGATCGCTGCATTTCAAGAGCAAGTGCCTGTTCATAGTTATGATACCATGTTTAATGATTGGTGGCACCGTACCCTGCAGGGAGAAGAAAATGTCTGCTGGCCCGGTAAAACGAAATATTTCGCACTCAGTTCAGGAACAGCGGGTACGGCGAGCAAGAGAATTCCGCTCACAGTAGATATGATCAGCGCAATCAAGCGTGGCTCTATCAAGCAGATTCTTTCTTCCAGAAATTTTAATCTTCCGGCTTCAGTCTATGAAAAAAAAATTCTGATGCTCGGCGGAAGTACTGCCCTAAACAAGCGTGGTGATTATTTTGAAGGTGATCTCAGCGGCATAAGTGCAAAAAAAATTCCATACTGGTTCCAGGCGTTCTATAAGCCGGGAAGAAAGATTGCAAAGGAAAAAAATTGGGATAAAAAGCTGAACGACATCGCAAAGAAATCTTCATCGTGGGATGTATCTATTATGGTTGGTGTGCCTGCATGGATTCAGATCATGCTTGAAAAAATTATTGAGTATAATGACGTTGAGAATATTCATGACGTCTGGCCTAATCTTGCAGTTTATGTTCATAGCGGGGTGTCATTCGAGCCATACCGCGGGGGTTTTAAAAAGCTTCTTGGCCGGCCCATACTTTTTCAAAACACTTATCTCGCATCTGAGGGACACATTGCATTCTATGATCACCCCGATTGCAAGGGCATGCACATGATGCTGAGTAATGGAATCTTCTTCGAGTTCATTCCTTTTGATGATCAGAACTTTGATGGTGACGGCGAATTGCTTCCTTCAGCAAGATCTATGTGGATGAGTGAAGTCGAGGAAGCAAAGCCATATGCGATTGTACTATCAACGTGTGCCGGATCATGGCGCTATCTACCCGGAGATGTAATTGAATTTACCGACAAAGAAAAATCACAGATTGTGATCACCGGAAGGACAAAACACTATTTGAGTCTGACGGGTGAGCATCTTTCAATAGACAATATGAACAGAGCAATAAGCAAGGTATCGGGCGAATTGAATATTGATATCCGGGAATTCACAGTTGCAGGAATTCCATGGGAAGGTTTGTTTGCTCATCACTGGTGGATCGGATGCGACACAAAAGTTAACGTGAGTGAATTCAAAGCTATTCTCGACAAAAATCTTTGCACCCTGAATGATGACTATGCTACAGAGCGAACCTCCGCGTTAAAGGAAATTATTGTGGATATTCTTCCCAATACTATTTTTTTCGAATGGATGCGCTCAAAGGGGAAGCTCGGAGGACAGCATAAATTTCCAAGGGTAATGAAAGGAAAACAGCTTGAAGAGTGGAAAATTTTTTTAGAAAGTAAAAAATCCGATATTGGTAAACTGAAATAATTATTCCACAACCCAGGTTTCCCTTCCTCTCAGCAACTTATTCAAATCTCCCGCTCCGGACTTACCAAGGGCAGATTCAAGCTGAGCTTTCATATCATCTTCATACGTGCTTCGCTCGCGTATGTAGAATACTCCAAAAGGCTTTGGGAATTTGATTTCCCCGTCGTGCATTTCAAACAGCCGGGATAAAATCATTGCTTTATTAATGTCTTTCTCATCATGAATCATGAGATCATCCTTTGAAAAG
>JBDSEA010000004.1:0-6873 GCA_039920305.1 Chitinophagales bacterium | reverse complement strand
TATCCTTGTGCTGTTCAAGTAAAAAAAAGTTAATTATTGAGGAAAGAGGGATAAATAAATTCTGATTTCACAGCTTCAATTTTTAAGCTTAAAAACTGAACCATGCAACTACTTACACCGGCACTCGGACTCATCTTCTGGACCGCGCTCATCTTTCTCATCGTGCTCTTCATTCTTAAGAGATATGCATGGAAGCCGATCCTGAAAGCTTTGGATGATCGTGAGCACACAATTGATGATGCATTAAGAACTGCAGAACGTACCAAGCAGGACATGGTAAATATGAAGAGCGAGCATGAAGCGCTTCTTTCGCAGGCAAAGCAGGAACGATTGAATATACTTCGCGAAGCGAACCAGATCAAGGAACAGATTGTGACTGAAGCCCGCGATAAGGCAAGGGAAGAAGCCTCACGCATCATGATGGAAAACCTGCAGGAGATTGATAACCGTAAGATGGAAGCCATCACCGAGCTCAAAAACTCTGTAGGCGACATGGTAGTCGAAATCTCAGAAAAAATTCTCCGGCGGGAGCTCAGCGACAGGCAGAAACAGGAACAATACATTCAGCAGCTCATCAATGAAACAAAATTGAACTGACCGGATGAGTGATCAGAAATTATCAGCACGCTATGCAAAGTCATTGATTGATCTTGCTCAGGAAAAGAACCAGCTTGATGCGATCAACAACGATATCCGCTTATTTGATGGTATAATGAAATCATCGAGAGAGTTTTTGCTGATGCTTCGCAATCCTATCATCAATGCTGATAAAAAATTAAAAATTGTGGAGCAGATTTTCAAGGATAAGGTCAATCCGATAACCTATGCATTTTTTGAACTGGTGATCCGGAAAGGAAGAGAATCACATTTGCCCGGCATCGTATCAGGATTTATTGATCAGTACAACAGGCTAAAGCAAATTCTAAGGGTTAAAGTCACCACCGCAATTCCTGTTGATGACAAGCTGGTAAATCATATCACACAGTTAGTGAAGGAAAAAACGGGACTGGAGACAATGGAGCTCCAGACTGCAATCAATCCTGAGTTAATAGGCGGATACATTCTTCAGTTCGAAGACAGCCTTTATGATGCAAGTGTGCTACGAAGCCTGGAAGTAATTGATGACAACTTTGACGAAAATATTTACCGGAAAAAATTCTAACTCAGATTTGCAGATGTGATGATTTGAAAATGAAACTTCAGATTGAAAATTGAATTCAAAAAATGCTGGAGAAGGAAGAAAAGAATTTGATTATTGAATTGACTTTTGAATTTGCTTTAGCTGCAATGGAGTTTGCAGATCTATTACAAGAGAAGAGGCGAAACATAATGGCTGATCAATTTCTGAGAGCAAGTTTATCAGTAGCCTCTAATGTGAAAGAGGCACAAAATGCAGAAAGTAAAGCAGACTTCATTCACAAGATTAAGGTTTCAGAGAAAGAAGCGGATGAAGTTGAATTGGATTTAATGCTGTGTGAAAAAGCAAAAAATTATCCATCCAATGAGGATTTGATGGTGAAAATCAGAGTGATCATCAAAGTACTTTCAAAAATTATTGGCACTTCCAAAAGAAGCTTAAATTAAAAAGTAGAAATAGAGTCAACACATTTCCAAATAACCGAATTTCCCAATCATCAAATTATAGATCATGGCAGAAGTAAGACCTGACGAGGTATCCGCAATTTTAAGAGCGCAGCTTTCAGATTATAAAACCACATTGCAACTTGAAGAATTTGGTACCGTGTTGCAGGTAGGCGACGGCATTGCCCGCGTGTATGGACTATCGAACGCCCAGGCAGGAGAGCTTGTAGAATTCGAGGATGGAGTAAAAGCCATTGTACTCAACCTCGAAGAAGACAATGTAGGTGTGGTGCTGATGGGGAGTTCCGATAAAATAAAGGAAGGCGACACCGTGCGCCGCACAGGAAAAATTGCTTCTATCAACGTAGGTGAGGGAATGGTTGGCCGGGTAGTAAATACACTGGGAGATCCCATTGACGGCAAAGGACCTGTCACCGGTAAACTGTACGAGATGCCTTTGGAGCGTAAAGCTCCCGGGGTTATTTACCGTCAGCCGGTGAAAGAGCCGTTGCAAACAGGATTGAAGCCTATTGATGCGATGATCCCCATTGGCCGTGGCCAGCGTGAGTTGATCATCGGAGACCGGCAGACAGGCAAGACTGCCATTGCGCTCGATACCATCATCAACCAGAAAGAATTTTACGACCGCGGTGAGCCGGTGTATTGCATCTACGTCGGTTGCGGACAAAAAAATTCAACCATTGCCGGCGTTGCAAAAACACTGGAAGAAAAAGGCGCCATGGCTTACACGGTGATCGTTGCTGCGTCTGCTTCCGATCCTGCTCCTTTGCAATTTTACGCACCATTTTCGGGTTGCGCCATCGGAGAATTTTTCCGCGATACCGGAAGGCCTGCATTGATCATTTATGATGATTTATCGAAGCAGGCTGTAGCTTATCGCGAAGTTTCTTTATTGCTGAGAAGACCCCCGGGACGTGAAGCATATCCCGGTGACATATTCTATCTCCATTCCCGCTTACTCGAGCGCGCTGCAAAAGTCATTGAGGCGGATGATGTTGCAAAGAACATGAATGACCTGCCGGAAAGCATTCGCTCCATGGTAAAAGGAGGTGGATCGCTCACTGCACTCCCGATCATTGAAACACAGGCAGGCGACGTATCCGCGTACATACCTACGAATGTGATCTCAATTACCGATGGCCAGATTTTCCTCGAATCAAACCTCTTCAACTCGGGTGTGCGGCCTGCAATCAACGTAGGGATTTCGGTAAGCCGTGTAGGTGGAAATGCGCAGATCAAATCCATGAAAAAGGTGGCAGGGACATTAAAGCTGGATCAGGCGCAGTACCGTGAGCTGGAAGCATTCTCGAAATTCGGAAGTGACCTGGATGCAGCTACAAAAGCAGTGCTCGATAAGGGGGCGCGGAATGTGGAAGTGTTAAAGCAGAAACAGTTTGCACCCATGCCGGTGGAGAAACAGATCGCCATCATTTATCTTGGAACACAGGGGCTACTTCAAAATATTCCGGTGAACAGGGTAAAAGAGTTTGAAGAAGATTTTTTAACCGTGCTTGAAGCTAAGCATGGGGATGTACTTGAAAATCTCCGGAACGGCGATCTGAATGACAACGCAATCAGCACGCTTCGCAGTGTTGCAAAGGATGCAGAAGGGAAATACATGGTGAAAAAGTAAATCAGAAATTGAGATGAAAGAAGTAAGATAAGATTTCTTAAATCTTACACCTAAAAATCTTAAATCTAATAAAATGCCCGGTCAGCTTAAAGAAGTTCGCAGCAGGATCAAGAGCGTGCAAAACACGCAGCAGATCACCAAGGCCATGAAGATGGTGAGCGCTGCAAAATTGCGCCGTGCAACGGAGCGTATTGTTCAGATGCGGCCCTATGCAAACAAGCTCAATGAGATGATGAGCAACATTGCATCAGGAGGCAATATAGCACTTGCAAAGGAGCGGGAATTAAAAAAAGTTTTGCTTGTAGTAGTAACGTCCGATCGTGGATTGGCGGGAGGCTTCAATTCAAATATTGTTAAGCTCGCCAGGCAGACAATAGCAGAAAAATTTTCAGCCCAGGCAAAAGCCGGTCAGCTTACCGTCATGCCTGTCGGAAAGAAGGCATCGGATGCTTTCAGGCGGCTGCCGTATCCGCTGATAACCGATCATGCACAACTGTTTCAAACCCTTGACTTCGAGCACTCTTCCCAGGCAGCGCAATGGATGACTGATCAGTTTATCAATGAGGACTTCGACATGATCGAGGTTGTTTATTCTCAGTTCAAGAATGCAGCAACCCAAATTTTTTCTGTAGAAAGATTTCTTCCGGTGCTAAAATCTTCTTCAGGAAAAAAGAAAGAAACCATTGACTTCATCTTCGAACCCGACCAGGATGAATTAGTAAATGAGCTGATCCCCAAAATTCTCAAGACACAATTTTTTAAAGTTCTCCTCGACAGCTATGCCTCAGAGCAGGGAGCCCGCATGACGGCAATGGATAAGGCCACTGAAAATGCGAGTGATCTCCTGAAGGATCTGAATATTAGCTACAACCGCGCACGCCAGGCAGCTATTACAACTGAGCTCACAGAGATTGTGAGTGGTGCCGCTGCTCTTCAGGGGTAAACTGTTCTACTCTCTTTTGAATAGCCTTTTATCAAAGTTGAAAGGCTGACGTTGCAGACTTTGAGTATCCTTATCCATCTTGTTGCTTAATGCAGCCCGGGTGAGACCTTTTGCAGTCCGGAGTTTAAGGATCTGGGCATCAGATAATTTCAAAAATTTATTCTTGGCGATCAAACAACAGATTCGTGGCATAGGTAAAAGCAGTCAAAATAAAATAATACAACCTATCAGTTCTATTTTAAAAAGTTTATTGTCGATATAATAAGTTACTTTAATTTTCTGTAATACTTCTATTTTTTAACTTTAAAATCTCCACTTATGAAAAAACTATACATCGTCTTCCATTTAATCAGCATTACACTAACACTCACAGCCACTATTGTGATCACCACTCCTGTGCATAGTCAGTCATTCAACAACTCTCAGCTCGTAAGCAAGGTGTGGACACACATCACCGGAAACCCCGGCGATACGTTGAATTGGACAAATCAAGTACTCGATGCGGCACGAAACCTGATCATCATCGGTAACAACCTCCAGAACAATCAGACAACAGACATGCTGCTTACGAAGTACAAATCAGGTGATGGTTCAGTAATGTGGCAGGTGCAATATGATAACAGCGGCAATGATGACTTCGGGATTTCCGTTGTATGCGATCCATCTAAAAATATTTACACAGCAACCACAAGCTATATCAATTCCACAAATGGTTACGATTGGGTAATTCAGAAGTATGACAGCAACGGTACCGTCCAGCGGATTCTATGATGTGCCTACTGACATGAAGTATGATGGCATTGGAAACCTGTATGTGACAGGCGTGCGCACCACTACTGCCACCTTACAGGACTATTGCACAATCAAATACGATGCAGGCAATGGAAATACATTGTGGACATCGCCGGCAATCTATAACTATACGAATCTTATAGACATTCCCGCTGCGATCACCATTGGTACCACCGGACGAATCATTGTAGCAGGCGGCAGCGGCAGCACCCTTACCAATTGGGATTTTGCAACCATCAGATATTCACCATCAACCGGAGCACAGGTCAATGTAACACGCAATCCCTCAAACGGTTTAGGATTCGATCAGCCCACTTCAATTGCCAAAGATCAGTACGATAATATTTATGTGACCGGATATTCGGCCATCACCGGCAACGGCTATGACATTAAAATTGTAAAGCTCGATACTGGTGTTGATGCTACTGGAAATGTGTATGTAACAGGTTACACTACTAAAACAAATGGCGGCACTGACATTGTTACGCTCAAGTACAACAACAGTGGCACCCTGCAATGGTCAAAAAAATATTCAGCACCTGATCCCACAAAGAAAGCCATTGCAAGAAAGCTTGACATTGATCCTTATGGAAATATTTTGATTGTTGGTGATGCCTACAACATCGGCAACACTGACATTCTCTCACTTGCTTATGATGTAAACGGAAATAAAAAATGGGAAGAATGGTTTAATGGTTCTGGTAATGGAAACGATGTTGCTTCAGCCATCAAAATTGATGATGCAACAAACTACTTTTATGTCACAGGAAAAGTATGGACCGGTTCACAATTTCAATATGTGACTTCGAAGTATCAGATGATTGATTACATAACCCCGCCAGACAGCGAAGTTTGTCCTACTTACTTTGCATATTATCAAAACAAAGGACAGATCATCAATACACTGGGTGGAGGACAAACAGGCATTCAGTTCTATAATCGTAATGATAAACCTGAATTGTTTTTCTCAAATACTAAAGTTCACTTTCAGTTTTTTAATCATGATACTGTTGCAACAACTCCCGATTCCTCTTTCAGATTCGATCTGCAATTTGAAAGCGGTTTAAGTTCCAAAGTTTACAGTGCGAAAGATTTTATTCCCGGCTATCTGAATTATTTCAAACCACAATGTTCAACTGGAGCAACTGTTGTTCGGGGGTATCACTACTTGCTCATGAAGGAAATCTACCGAAATACTGATGCGCTAATCTCTGGCAATCATCACGGCTTTAAAGTGTACTACACTTTTAAACCCGGCAGTTCAACTACAAGTTTTGTAATGAATTTCAATGATGCAACTACAGTAAGCATTGCTAGCAATAAAATATACATTAACACATCTCTTGGCACAGTAATTTTTGAGACTCCGAAGGCGTATCAAATTGATGCAAGCGGCAATAAAGTGGCACTTAACTGGATACCTCAGTACGCCTCTGCCGGAACGAACAAGATTAAATACACTATAGGGGCGTATGATGGTTCTTTGCCTCTCATCATTCAGATGCAAAAAGGATTTAGCCCACCTCCTCAACCTTTCATTGATGATTGCCCGAACAACTGCGAGTGGTCAACATTTTATGAAGGAACTGATGACTACAACAATGACGTAAGAACTGATGATGGTGGTAATGTATATGTGGTAGGAACAACGTTTGCTGACGACTTTGCTGTATCCCCAGGAGTAATCCAAACCTCGTTGCAAGGGAATGCCGATGCACTTGTTTCAAAATTTGATATTGAAGGACACAGACTGTGGTCAACATATTTCGGTGGCAACGGGAATGGTGGCTATGCCACGGGCAGTGACTATGGTTATGATGTGGATGTGGATGATAATGGTAATGTTTTTTTTACCGGCTACACGGAAAGTGAATCATTCTTACCTCAAACTTCCGGCAATGCT
>JBDSEA010000003.1:0-10197 GCA_039920305.1 Chitinophagales bacterium | reverse complement strand
TATGGCTTTTCTCAGGATGAAATTGCACGCCGGCTATGTTTTCATTCTCCATTGCCGAAACAAAATCGTAGCCATGATGCGTAACACATAATACATCTTCTGCCCGATGTGCGCGGAAATGATAGCTGTGAACAAAATAAAATTTGGGGACTAACGGCATATTTTCAAAAAGCCTGCTCTTCTTTTTCTGCTCTGTAAAATTCCAGCCCATGTGAGGAATTTTTTCATCCCTTTTTGGATCAGGAAAATCAAACCGAACCACTTCTGCATCGAACCATGATAATCCGGACAATTTTCCTTCAGTGCTTCGCAGAGCCATTAGCTGCATACCAAGGCAAATACCGAGGGCCGGAGTTTTTTCTTGCATCACTTTTTTATTCAGCAATGAAACCAGGTTTAAGTCTATGAGCCGCTGCATGCCGGCATCAAATGATCCGATCCCGGGAAGGATGAGCTTGTCCGCCTTCTCAATATCCTCAGGCCGGTTGCTCACCATAGCCGTCATGCCAATTTTTTTAAGCATGTTTACCAGCGACCCGATGTTGCTGACATTATAATCTACTACCACGATCATCGTATCTGCATTGCTACATTTGCCAAGATAGATTTCTTTAATGAAAAAAAAGTTTCTGCTGCTTTTTACTGATTATTATCCCTATGAAAAATGGGAGCCATACCTGCAGCCGGAAATGGAATTTCTTTATTTGGCTTTTGAGCACATTTTCATATTCAGCAATTACCAGGGTAATAAAAATGTAGCTTACACACTCCCGCAGAATGCAGAAGCATTTTACCTTTCACCGAAAATTACATTTATTCAAAAAGCATACGGACTCCGGCTTGTCTTTTCAAAAATTTTCAGGGATGAATTTTTCCGGATAAGGAATCACTATCAGATCGGTATTTCATATTCAATAATTAAAATAGCATTACAGTCGCTGCTGACAGCGATGCAATACAAGCGGCTGATAGAACAATTCCTGATGCAGCGCAATCTGAATTGTAAAAACACCATTGCTTATGCTTACTGGACTGATGACCGCGCACTTGCAGCAGCGATGCTGAGCCGCGAGGGGAAAATAATTTCCATTTCCCGCGCTCACGGGTGGGATGTTTATTTTGAGCGCCATGCAACACAATACCTTCCTTTCAGGAAATTTTTAAGTCAGCATCTCAGCAATATTTTTTTTGTTTCAGAGAACGGCCGAAAATATTTTCTTGATAAAGCCGGAAGTGATGCTGAAAAAAAGCTGCGGCTTTCAAGATTAGGAATTGAGGCGCAAAAAGGCAATCCTCCCGATAATGAACCATCATTTATTATAGTAAGCTGTGCGCGCCTGATTCCCTTGAAACGTCCGCACCTGGTTGCAGACATCCTGCGGCATGTACACGGTTTACCCGTAAAATGGATTCATTTTGGAACAGGTAAAATTGAAGTTGACTTTTTGAAGTATGTGCGCGACCGGCTTGGTGATAATGAAAATATTGTATTCGACTTTCGTGGTGACGTGAGCCACGACGATCTGATGAAATTTTACGCCGAACAGCATGTGGATTTATTTATGCTTACGAGTGAATATGAAGGAATGCCGTTTGTAATTATTGAAGCACTTTCATTCGGCATTCCCGTAATGGCAACAGATGCAGGAGGTATTGCTGAAGTGATCAATAGTGAAAACGGATTTTTGCTGGAGAAGAATTTTCAGTCTTCAGAAGCGGCAGATCTGCTGCTTCGGTTTTTAGCACTTTCCGATATCGAAAAATCCCGGTACAGGTTAAATGCTTTAGCCACATGGGACAGAATGTTCAATGCTGAAAAGAATTTCCCCGAATTTATCAGCACGATCCTGAACTTAAACATAATGAAAACCCCCTTAGGATTGAATGGCTGAGCAACCGTTTTACCCGTTCGGTATCATCATGGCAGCACATCCCGGCGATGCCTTGCTCGCGAAAGCCTGCCTGGCAAGCATTAAAATGTATATGCCGGATATTCCGGTTTGCATTATTGCCGACGGAGGGCTGGATGTATCGGGATGGAAAAAATATTATCCGGTAGTAAAGATTGTAACGAAGGAATGCACTTCCAATAAATATTTAAGGGATAATTGCTTCAACTCCCGTTTATGTGCCCTCGTTTCCTTCTGGGAAAGTCCCTTTGAAAAGTTTCTTTACCTGGATGCTGATACCATTGTGTGGGGGAATATACTTAAGGAGATAGATCTTTCAGAAGCTCAGCTCATCCACAATAGTCCCCATGAGCACTATACTGACGCTATATACCGGTCACAATATTTCAACTACCAAAAAGTATTCGCTTTTACAAGATATTTTGATTGGAAACCTTATCATTATTTTAATTCAGGAGTTTTTATTGCAGAGCGAATGCTGCTTGATTTGGATGAATTAAGGGAGCTGGTAATGGTGTGGAAAAAAGATCGCATGATCCTGAGAACGGATGTCCAGAGTATTTTGAATCTGCTCATCTTTCGTGGTGTATCAGAAGGAAGGTATGTAGTTAGGGAAGCGAATCTGCAAACTGTTATTCCTGTAGTGCCGCGCAATGAACTGGAAAGTATCTTTAGAATACAGGACGGGTTGCCGGTAGTAAAACATCCCACGATTCTGCACTGGGCAGGAAAAAAACCGTTACTTCGTCATCCCGGTGTATTTCAGGCACCCGTGGAATTTTTTCGCATGCTGCATTTAAAAAATATTCATCATCCGGGCAGGCATATACCCAGGATTACAATGTATGCGCAGGAATATCAATCCGGTTTGAGCAGTTACTATCACCGTATTATAAGGAAGCTATCTCGTTCTCATCGCCTTGTGAATCCCTGATTTTAATTTTAATAACGGAGAGGTGATTTTAGAAATTTCAAAATAGCCTTTCTGCTCTGCACCGAAAGAGCGGAAATAGTTTTCCACCCCCTTGATCATCGAGCCTTCAAAATCAAAGCTTCTGACCGTATCTTTTAAATTGATGAAGGCATTCCAGAATAAAAATGTGGTAGCACCGCTGTTCCCGAAGTCGTCATCTTTTCCTCCGATGAGATAATAAGCAGTAACAGAATCCCATACCACAAAAATTCCTGCAGCTATTTTTCCAGCGCTGTCCAATGCCAGGAAAATTTTCCCGGCATTGTGCTTTTGACATGCGTTAAAAATTTTTTCAAGCAATTTTTCTTCAAAAGGTATTTGCATCTTCTTGCCCTGAAAGTTTTTTTTCAGCAATCGAAAAAAAGCCCGGGTATCGTGTGATTCCGCAATTGAAAAGTGCTTCTCTGCCTTATTAATATCTCTGTTAATTTTTTCGCTGAAGCTTTCGCGCAGAACTCCGGGGCTGGAAATATCACTGAGAACATAGGTATAACGGGTGGTTTGGTGAAAGCCCTTCCAGTAAAATGGGAGCCAGTTCTGAAAACGAAAATGCCAGCGCGACTCGAAGTATGCAGATGAAGGAAGTTGCTGTAACAGTGATTGAAGAATTTCTGTTTCACCGTTTTGTCTTTTTCGTACTGAAGTTTCTGTGAGGTGGTAGTTAGGCCCCAGAAACTGAGTCAGCTTTGGCATGATGACCTGGTAAGCCGTGAAATTTTTTTTAGATGAATAAAGGAAGTAAGCCATCATTTCATCCCGTTCTTTCAGCACGCAAACATCCCAATCCTCACCGGCAGCTGCATCAAGCCACCATGGCTGGTGAAAGAGCGGAGCATCCCTCCATGCATTTTTACGATAGAAATCTTTGTCTTCCTGCATTATTACAATGATACTAAATGTTCAAAAGCGCACAGCTTGCTCAGGCATTTTCGTACAAGAAAATGAGGCGGTCAATATATTGTTCCATTGTAAAATGTAATGCCCTGGAATGGGCCTGAATGCTGAATTGCTCAAACATATCTTTGGATGTTACCACTTCAAGAATTTTTTCTGCAAACAAAACCGGGTCCAGGTCATCCAGTAAAAAACCTTCCTTACCGTTCACCATGAATTCACTGTTGCCTCCACCATTGTATGCCACCACCGGCAGTCCGGTAGCCATAGCTTCCAGGATTGACAGTCCGAAAGGCTCGTAGATCGCACTGTGAACATACACATCCGCCTGCGTAAGATACTCAGCCACATCATTCACCGGACCTTGAAATAAAATGTGCGGTAATATTCCAAGAAGCTCTGCTTTCATTTTCAACTCCGCCTGAAGTGGTCCGCCTCCGAGAATGGTGAGCTGGACAAGAAAGTTCTTCTCTATCAGGACCTGCATCACCCTTAAAAGAAAAGCATGATTTTTTTTCAGCACCAGGCTTCCAATGGTTATCAGCCGGATTTGATGGGGCACCGGATTTCTTCGGACGAAAGGAAATGACCTGATGTCAATTGCATTTGGAAGATGCGTCAGGTTTTTAACAAGGTAAGAAGGAAGATTTTTTTTGAAAAAAGCTTCCGTGTGCATTGAGTTGGCAATGAAGTGATTATTGCATCGCCGGTAGCGATGAATAAGATGACTCTTTTCAATCATCCCCGACCAATTCTTTTTTGAGAATATATGCCTGAAATGCATTTGCTCAAACTGTTTCATGTTATCATGCAGGTGAGAGAAATAGCGTACATGAGGAAATAGATTTTCTCTCGTAAAAAGTTCTGCTTCGAATAAATGAGAATGAATGATATCCGGTTTAAATGCTGCAGCAACTTTTTTGTAATCCGCAAAATCAGAAATACTTTTTCCTGTGATGCGAAGCCGGAAAGAGGAGGTTGTATGAATAACTGTTGTGTTCCGCAGCTGGGAAGAGAAATCATTCTGATTGTGAAGCAATAGAATTTTTGCCTCGCAATTTTTCCGGCTGTTACATTCATCGCAAATGTCAACTACCAGTCGTTCCGCTCCACCCTTACTGAGGGTGGGTATGATGTGAAGAACTTTCACGATTCTTTCTTTGAACAAATGAAGAATACGCTGCTGGCATATTTCCCTCCTTTGCGAAGCCGGAATAACTGGGGAAAATCAGGATAGGAATATAATGCGGGCAATATGGTGTGTTCAATTTTAAATTTCGGAGCAAGAAGATTGCTCCACTTTTTTACCCTGTAATTTGTCACGTCATGCAGAATTGTTTTTCCTTCTGCGCTATGTGATTCAGGCAGAAAAAGAAATTTGAACCGGGAAGGAACAGATGGAAAAAATGGCTTCGTAAAAAAGGTGTACCAGCGTATGTGGGTGGTGAACAAAATTTGGGTAAGCATGCTGATCCATGCCATGGCAGCAGTAGGCATTCCAATGATCAGCGTTCCGTTTTTCTTCATTACCCTCCTCATTTCGGAAAGTGACTGATCCACATCACTAACATGTTCCAGTACATGAGATGAAAATACAATATCGAATGACTCATTCCCGTATGGCAGATTCTCTGAAACACCCTTATCCATTGATAATTCCACTGATGAAGAGTTGGACCGGTGCACACCATGAGCGCCGGGAAAGGGATCAATGCCGCGGACTTCACAATTGAGTTCGTCTCTTGCTTTCATCAGGGTGAACCCCGCCCCACAACCCACGTCAAGAAATTTCGAGTTTGGCGTTATAAATGATTTCACAGCTTCCCATTCAGCATGGCGGATTATTTCCTGGTAAAAATTCACCCGATCCTTCGGGAGGAACGGCGACAGGTATAACTTAATTAGTAATTTCTTGAACCCCATTTTAACTGTTGAGGAATGCTGCGAATTTATCTCCGGCAATCTGATTGAGCTTCTCAACATATTCTTTCCCTCTTGAGCTCAGCATCTCACGGTGAGCAACTACTATTTCCGCCTGCTTGAAAATAGCTGCTGAGTTATCGAATTCTTCAACTACCAGAAAACTTTTCAGTTCCTCATCATAATCAAATAAGCCGCTGTTTAAAGCGCCTAAGCACGGAACACCTACTGACAGGCTTTCGGTGATAAACAATCCGAAGCATTCACTCAAGGTGACGTAAAAATTTACCGACATGCTCCCGATAAGCGACAAAAAAGCATCATAATCTTCTGAAAAGGGATGCTCCGTGATCCGCTCATTATTAAACAGATAATCAAACTGGTTATGGCTATGGACGTGTACCGTTGATTCCGGAAACATTAGTGCAGCGGCTACCTGGTTATCAATGTTCTTCCGGTAATGATTTCCGGTAAACACCCCGATATTTAATCCAGGATATGCATGGGTTTTTTCAAAAACCTTATCAGGAATTTTTTTTGTCATGGGAATAAGGTGAGATGATTTTATTCCGGCAACAACTTCAAAGGTTTCAGACATTCCTTTTTTTATAAAGCCAATATGATGAATAAAACCTTTTTGATGCAACTCCAGAATTTCTTTTAGTGTGGGAATCACTCCGGCATCTTCGCGATTGGAGGTAAAGGAGCTGTGGTGGATCAAAAAGATTTTTGCATCGGAATTCAGCTTTTTTTTTGCATTGGCAAGGGCAATGAAAAATGGCTTGTACTGCCTCGTGTATCCGCTGAAGATAATTTTTTCAAAACCGGAATTTATGAGGTGAAAGCATAGCGTTTCAATTTTTTTTTCATCAAATACCGGCGTGGAATAAACCTGTGGAATGGTTAATACCTTATCGGGGAAAAAGGCAATCGCGCCATTGTAAACACCACGCCATGAATTACCGTCAGGCTGACCGGTAATCATTATATCTGCTGAAAGCAAACGAAGCCGGTTTGCCTCCTGCAACGCCTTTGCAAGCTGAGGATATATCGCTTTTGTAAATATTTTTTTTCCGGCCAGCCTGCCAAGCATATTTAAATGATTTTAATTACAATTGCGTGCCCGTTCAGGTTATGAATTACCCTACACTCAGGATTACCGCGTAATTCTTCATCAACAAATTGTGTTACCCCATTACAGGTGATGAAGCCGTAATCATCAATAACCACAATACCTCCCGGAGTCATTCTTTTCCATACCCATTCCATTACATCGCGGGTTGACTGGTATGCATCCACATCAATGTGACAAAACCGAAAAAGAGTATTGCCAGGAATCTTTGATGCAGTTTCTTCCGGAAAAATTCCTTTTAGCAAACAGACATGCTCCAGCTTCATATCCAGGTGAAGAAAGTGAGCAACCTTAGCAAACGAAACATCAGCATGCTCTCCGCCGCGATAGGTTGAATCCTTTTCGCTGGTTTTTACCACTCCTGTAAAAGTATCGGCAAGGTAAACAGGCGCATCACTGTTTTCAATTACTGCTTTTGCAGCAATCAGCGCCCCTGTACCACCCCTCCACACGCCCACCTCCAGAAATGCACCTGCGGAAGGAGTGGTTTCTTGAATCAGTTGCCAAAGCTCATAGCAGCGGTATTCATCAACCAGGGTATTAGCCAGGATTTTTTTGTACACCGGTTGAAATATTGGATCGGTTCGCCACGGGGCGTATCCTATTCCCGGCCTGATCATTTCATAGCCTTCCTTGGGTCCGGTAATTTCCAGTCCCTGCGGAATCTTTTCAATGCGATAGCCGGCTGCATTTAAAGCTGCAAGTACGGGTCGTTTGATAAGGCGCAGCATCTGATACGAATGTTTGATTATTATTTTTGGAATTCTGCAAATGAAACTAATTTACTTCAACCCCGAACCAAGCAAAGGAGCAAGAAACTTATCTATGCGCTTGATAAGCGGGCGATTGCGATATCCGGGTGTATTCCGGATGTACCGGATGATGATTCTATCCATCAGGGATGCGGGTCTCTTAAAATTGACCTCATCACCATATTTTTTTTTACCGAGTGAATCCCAGTCTTTATCCCAGATATCAAGCCCGGAAAATTTACCAGGCCCGTAATCCCTCATCCACTGCAGAATAGCTTCATCCCACCAGTAAACAGGCTCAAAGTTCCAGTCTGTTTTTCCGTAATCTTCAAAGTTGATATACTCAGCATATTTTGATACTGACGTCATGTCAATTCCATGATGAGCATATTCCTCTATCCATTCTTTGCGGAATGGCTCCGGCTCCTCTAATACATGATGATGAATATACCCGCGGTTGATATGGAAGGGCTGGTTTTTATTGTTCAGAAGCTCCCAGCACATGTACCACCGCTTTTTGCTTTTATCACGCCCGGTATCCACCAGGTTATAATGAAGAATAGAAATGTCGTTAAAGAACAATTGGTGGGAGATACCGGGCATAGGCAACCGTGCATTGTGCAAGGCACGTGTTTGCCGGATATCAGCGCCGTCGTCCATATAGCCCACGTAGTATTGAATGCGCTCATCACGGGCAGCAGTCAGCAGGCCGGGCAAGGGATGGATCCATTGTACACGGAGGCAGGTTCCCTGCGGTGATTGTATTGCATGCTGCCATTCCGGGCTATAAAGGATATTTGAAGTAAAGAACTCATCGGCATCGAGAGCAATCAGTAATTTTTTGCCGGGTATCTCTCGTGCTTTCCCAACAAGTAATTCCACACGGTTAAATTCATGATAAGGCCCGGAATTGTTTTCAATCAAAATGACCTTGGGAAATTTCCTGGCAATAGCCTGTGAACCATCCGTGCTATTCTGGTCTGCAATAATGATGTGATCAGCCCACAGTGAGGCAGCCTTAAGAAACCGCTCTAATATCCATGCTTCATTTCTGACCGGAGTAAGACAAATGACCGTGGGTTTATCCATGTATATTCAATGAAGCCGTGAATTGATTGCAAATAATAATTCACCCTGGTAGAAACAACGAAAATTTTGATGCACGAGAATTTCCATGGCTTCATCACGGTTAAGTACTTCTTCATGCACTTCAACAGCCATCAGTTTTACCTTTTCAGAAATTGTTTTAAGAAATTCAGAATCGCGGAACAGAGGACCTTCTGCCCCTTCAATATCCATTTTTAGCAGATCCAGATGGTTCCAGCCGTTATCCCGGATAATTTCACTGAGCGTAATTCCTGTGTAAGATACTGCGGATGATTTATCGCCGGAACTTAGTGAAAATGACCACGATCGGTTGTCCCTGAATGGCTGAGGCTTCAGAATTTCCGCGTTTGTCCATAAAGCCTTACCGCTCATTTTTATATCTGTAAAATTATTAAGCAATAGATGATTGCGGGTTGCATTCATACTTTCCTCATTCGGCTCCATACATATCAGGTCGGCCGCCGGAATGGCTGACTTAAAAAACAAAGCTGCCATGCCGATATTACTTCCCGCATCAATGATCCTGGGTTGGTTATCAGGAGATGTTTTGATCAGCTGCATTACACTTTTATACTGCTGCTGAATCATGACCTGGAGAAATACCGCAATATCTGACTGATTCCGCCGCAGCTCAAAGAAAAGTATTTGACCGTTGCAGGGAAAAGTAAATTTGTAAATATTATTTTCAATTTTAAAGCCGGAAGAAGCCGGTAATACGGCCCTGGCTAATTCGATTTCAGGGTTAGAATATTTAGAAGAGGTAAGCGGGCTAGTCGCTAATAAAAGAGCGCTTTCTAATCCCGCTTCAATTGCATTCTTAATCATTCCATGTTTGAGAAAAAATTGAATTGTAGTCATAAAGGAATACTTTGCCACTCGCACTCTAAAAACACAGGGCCTGTATCCGTTGCCTTAAAAGCAGACAGGGATGATTCCTGATCGGTAATGATAAAGCTGATTTTCTCTGCCTGGTAATCATACAATTGCTCCTTATCCATCAGGCATACATCAATGGTGTAATTTCCCTGCAGCAATTTTGCCGGAGGGATTTTCATGATCATCCGGTAACTGCCCTGGCTTAGCTTGTCGAACTGGTGCACTGATGAAAATAATTTCCTGCCGGTAAGATCGCGGACAGCAATGGCAAGGGTAAGATTTTGAAGAAAGATTTGTGATTGAAAATTCATTAGTATTCTCACAGGCTTTGCAAAACCAAACAACATGGACTGCTCGCCCTTTTCATTAATGATTTCAATGAGTGAAAACGCGATATGTTTTGATATTCTGCTTTCTTCCGGAATCGAAAATGAATTCACTTTTTGAATGTATTTTCCGATTACCCGGTCAGAATAATCATGCATCATTAATTGCCCGCCATCAATCAAAAGTGCTTTTGCACATAACTCAGCTATTGCGCTCATGTTATGACTTACAAAAAGCACTGTTCTGCCATCGTGCTCACTTACATCCTTCATTTTTCCGAGGCATTTTTTCTGAAACTCGTTATCA
>JBDSEA010000002.1:0-11167 GCA_039920305.1 Chitinophagales bacterium | reverse complement strand
GGATGATATGAGCATAGAGGGCGAAGGATTGTGGGATGAGGAAGATCAGTTTTTTTATGATGCCCTGCGCACGCCGGGTAAAAAGAGCACGAGGCTTAAAGTGCGGTCAATGGTAGGCCTGATTCCGTTGTTTGCTGTCGAAATTCTCGATGATGAGGTATTTGAGCATGCCAGGGAGTTTTCAGTCAGACTAAAATGGTTTCTCAATAACCGTCCCGATCTTGCCTCACTTGTTTCCAGGTGGGAGGAAAAAGGAAGAAACCAAAAGCACCTACTATCGCTATTGCGGGGTCACCGGATGAAAGCAATCCTTACACGAATGCTTGATGAATCAGAATTTCTTTCGGAATATGGCATACGTGCCGTATCAAAATTTCACCGGGATCATCCTTATGAGATACAGGTTAATTCCAGTTCGTTCAGCGTGAAATATGAGCCGGGCGAAAGTGAGGGACTTCTGTTTGGGGGCAACTCAAACTGGCGCGGACCTATCTGGATGCCGGTGAATTATCTGATCATTGAATCGCTCCGGCGATTTCATCATTATTATGGTCCTGAATTCAAGATCGAATATCCGACTCATTCAGGTAAGTTTATTTCACTTAATGAAATTGCAATCGAGCTCATTAGAAGGCTTAGTAATATTTTCCTGCGAAATTCAGATGGTGTAAGGCCGGTTTATGGTGATAATCAAAAGATTCAGAATGATCCGCACTTCAGGGATTATATTCTGTTCTACGAGTACTTTCATGGTGACAATGGCAGGGGAGCAGGAGCTGCTCATCAAACAGGGTGGACAGGACTTATTGCAAAACTGATGATGCCCGGAATAGAAAAGTTAAAAAAGTAATTTATACTGTATTAACAATCACAAATCTTCTGTTGCAGATTACAAATAATGAATCTCTCCGCCGGAAAAGAAATTCTCCACAATTATGCTGAGGCCATTCAGCATGAATGGCTTGAGACCAACGGACTGGGGGGTTTCGCCAGCTCAACAGTAATCGGATGCAATACGCGGCGCTATCATGGCCTGCTCACAGCAGCTACAAATCCTCCCGTTGGGCGAATGTCACTCATTTCCAGGCTGGACGAGACAATCCTTATCGGTGACAATAAATTTGAATTGGGTTGCAACAATTATGGTGATACAATTTGTCCGAATGGAAATCAATTTCTCGAAAGCTTCAGCAAAAATTATTTTCCGGAATTTATTTATGAGGCGGGCGGAGTTCGCTTGGAAAAAACAATCGCTATGGTGCATGGTGAAAATACCACGCTTATACGGTATAAAGTGCTTAGGGCAGATAGGCCCTTCAGGATGGAATTGTTGCCGTTGATTTCGGTTTGCGATTATCATTCACTGATGCGTTCAAATGAGAACATCAATCGCTTTGCAATTGCCGGTAATGGTGTATTGAAGATCCGGGCATATCCGGATACTCCTGAAATATTTATTTATGTGCCTGGTGCCGGATTCATTTCCACACCTGACTGGTATTTCCATTTCAATTATGAAGCGGAGAAGCTGCGCGGGCTTGACTATGTAGAAGACCTCTTTTCGCACGGTAAGTTTATCGTTAATCTGAAGGGTGGTGATGTGCTTGAAATTATTCTTTCTACAGAAAATCCGGATGGAAGAAAGGCGCATCAGTTATTTGCATATGAGCAGACACGGCGCGAAAAGGTGGTTAAGAATTTTCTGTATGATAACACTGTTCAGGCACTTGTGCTCGCTGCTGATCAATTCGTTGTTAGGCGGGAGCAGAATTTGAAAACTGTAATAGCAGGCTATCACTGGTTTACTGACTGGGGTCGTGATACCATGATTTCTTTGCCCGGATTATGCCTGGTAACAAATCGCTTCAGCGATGCAAAAAAAATTCTATCAGCCTTTGCCAACAGCGTGAGCATGGGCATGCTCCCAAACCGCTTCCAGGAGTATGGTGAAAAAGCCGAGTATAATAATGTGGATGGAACACTGTGGTTCTTTATTGCAGTGTACCGCTATCTGCTTGCAACCAGGGATCAGGCTTTTGTAACAGGTGAGATATTACCAGTGCTTAAAGATATTATTGAATGGCATTATAAGGGAACACGCTATAAAATTCATGCAGACAGGGACGAACTCTTGTTTTCCGGGGAGACAGGTATCCAGCTAACCTGGATGGATGCAAAAGCAGGCGACTGGGTGGTAACACCCAGAACAGGAAAGGCGGTTGAGGTGAATGCCCTCTGGTATAATGCCCTTTGTATTTATGCATTGCTCTTAAAGCTTAATGGTGAAAAAAAGGCAGCAGAAATTTTTGCTGAAAAAAGCAGGGTTGTAAAAAAAAATTTCAGGAAGTTATTCTGGAATGAAACAACAGGATATCTTAATGATGTGATCAATAATGAATTAACAGATTCCACACTCAGGCCCAATCAGCTGTTTGCGCTTGGCTTGTGCTTTCCTTTAATAAAGGGGGAAAAAGCTATAAGGGTTCTAAAAACAGTGAGGGAAAAATTATATACTCCGGTGGGATTGCGCACCTTATCACCCGGGCATCCTGAATACAAGGGTGAGTATGCAGGCAATCAGAAACAGCGGGATGCAGCTTATCATCAGGGCACTGTCTGGAGCTGGCTGCTGGGTATCTATATAGATGCGCTTATGAAATCCGGTAGAAAATCATCAATCCGCGTTGCAATAAAAGTGATTGAAGATTTCAAAAGTCATTTGGCTAAAGCGGGAATCAGTTCAATTTCAGAAATTTTCGATGGCGATGAGCCTCATACACCGAGGGGCTGTGTGGCTCAATCGTGGAGTGTAGCAGAAATTTTACGTGTGATCATGGAATATAAACTTCTGGATCCCACCCGGTTCAAATGATAAATTTCAAAATTGTCCCGTTGAAAGTAATACAAGCGTACAGGCTTCCATAGTCTCGATTCTGTTTTCTCTGGCAATCTTTTCCAGTTCTTCATTCTCAGCTCCAGGATTAAAAATGATCCGCCTTGGCTTCAGATTTAATATGTAATCATAGTATTCTTTCTGTCGCGATGAGTTGAGGTAGAGCGTAATCGTATCCACATTACTTATTTCCGGTTTTCCGACCTTTATGGGAATTCCATCGATTTTTCCTTCTCTAAGTCCGATAGGGATGACTGAATACCCGAATGATTTCAATTTTTTTACTGCCAGATTAGCATAGCGGGCAGGATTTTCTGATGCGCCGAAAACTACTGTTGTCTTGATTTCCTGCATTTTTAAAAATCATGAATAGGATGAAATAATAACTGTAAATAATTTGCAAACAACTAACTATTTTTAAATTTTTGTAACCAAATCAACTCGCTTACGTAATAATTAGTTCAAACACACACAATGCCCGGAAATATTTCACAGGAACAAATTCCCTTTCAGTTGTTAAGTAATATTGAGGTTTTAGAAAGCGATGCTGAACAAAAAAAGCGGAAGGATCAATTATTAAAAGCTTACCAGCATAACCGCATCAATTACTCCAAAGCGATCATTGTATTTGAAACAAAAGACGGATGCAGGGAAGTTCTTGCCAACATCTGGGAAGTAACTGACAACTATGTATTACTTAAGGGCGGAATTAATATTCCCATCCCATGTATTCACAAAGTGGTGTTAGAGGTGAGTAATAGTATATAAGCATCCTGCAAGCTTTAATAAAGCATTGTTATCGGATTCTCCAGATATCCTTTCAGGGTTTGAAGAAACAATGCTCCGGTTGCTCCGTCCACTGCACGGTGATCACAGGACATTGTAACCTTCATGATTCGGGCTATTTCCAATTCATCATTTATTATTACCGGCTGCTTTTTAATATTTCCTATTGCTAAAATGCATGAATCAGGCGGATTGATGATGGCTGTGAATTCATCTATATCCATCATGCCAAGATTAGAAATAGTAAAGGTGTTGCCTTGCATTTCATCTGGCTGTAATTTTTTTTCTCGCGCCCTGGCTGCAAGCAATTTAGATTCTGCATTGATCTGAGAAAAGGATTTTTGATCCGCAAACTTTATTACCGGTACGAGTAATCCATCTTCCACAGCCACAGCCATACCAATATGGATGTGATGGTTGTAACGAATCTTATCACCCATCCAGCTCGAATTTACTTTAAGGTTTTTCCGAAGTGCAAGTGCTGCAGACTTAATAATAATATCGTTAAAAGAAATTTTTTCATCCGGAAAATGCCCGGTAATCTGAGTACGCATATCTGCACAGCGATCCATGTTGATTTCCATTGTCAGATAAAAGTGTGGAGCGGAAAATTTACTTTCTGCAAGCCGCTTTGCAATGGTTTTACGCATCATGGAAACCGCGATTTCATCAAAGCTTTCTTCTTCTGGAGCAATCAGACTGGATTGACTGCGGCGGGTAACCGTTTTTTCTGTCAGAAGCTTTTCAATGTCACGGCGAATAATTCTGCCTTCATCTCCGCTTCCTTTTATTTTTTCCAGGGAAATTTTCGAATCGCTGGCCATTTTTTTTGCCAGAGGGGATGCCTTAACCTTTTGGGATGTCTTGTCAGCGATGGGTGGATCAGCTTCCTGACCCTTGCTTTTAACCTCATTTTTCAAGGTATCCCGTTGCTCCTTATCTGCCTCAGTTATTTTTTCAGCCCGCGTCTCCGGTGGATCAGGTGTTTTTTCTTCTTTCTCTCTTTTTTTTGCATCCTGGTTTTCCGGAGGCTGCTCTTCTGTGGGTTCGGGCTGTTTTTCTTTGATTTCGGGGGTGGGTTGCACTTCTTTATTTCCTTCTCCCTTCAATAATTCCTTAAAATCTTCACCTTCCTTCCCCATTACTGCAATCACCTCATCTACCTTTACTGATTGCCCTTTCTCAACACCGATATACAGCAACGTACCATTCTGGAAACTTTCAAATTCCATCACTGCCTTATCTGTTTCAATTTCGGCAAGAACATCGCCTGGCTTGACTTTGTCACCTACTTTTTTGTGCCACTCCACGATTACACCCTCGGTCATCGTGTCGCTCATCTTTGGCATTCGTACCACATCTGCCATGCTGTTAGTTTTTATCAGGCGTTAAATTTAGAAAAGAGAAATTTAGCATGGAGGGGTTCATTTCTTACGGAAATGGCTGAGAACATAGGCACATTCAGGGAACTTTGATTTGTTAAAATTGTTTGATTTATTTTAGGCTTCACTTTTGGTCATCTTTCAACCGCATTTTTCCACTCATCTATCATTAAACATGAAAAAATTATTTCTACTTTCCTTCCTTAGCCTTTCGTTTTTAAAATCGCATTCACAAACCGTAACAGGCATTGCAGCTGATTATCATGACGGCCAGGTATTTATTACCTGGAATAATATTGCAGGAGCTGATACAGGATTTTACTACGTGTACAAAAATTCGGTCCCAATCACTTCCTCAAATTTTCAGTCATCCACTTATCTCGGTAAAGTGCTGTACAATTCCTCCTATGATTTCAGATATACAACCATCTTCCAGCCCAATAAACTAAAATATTTTATTACCGATGATGATCCCCTCACGACCCTCACAGCCGCGCAGGGTTTCTTTGTAATGAATTGTACCGTTGCCGGTATGAAAGATTATTTTGCTGTGCGCTGCGACTATGGTAAAACTTCTGCCAACTGGCAATTGGCGGTGGGCAGCAATGCAACCAGTACTTCCGTAACCGAGCATCTGCATGCCATTAAGCCCTACCTGTTGGACAAAATCACGGGTTTGGTAGCATCAGATACCATGCTGGTTTATGTACACTATGGAAGTAATGTAAGTGCCAATGGTTATCCTGCTCTTTGCAATGAGGGTTGTCTTCCCTTCCATTTTGGACTTGTTATGAGCGGCCCGGTAGGTGGAAACAATCCATTGTATGCCAAGTTTCACGGCGGGGGTGGTGATTTTGTAAATAATTCAATCACCAATGATTTTACAAACTCATGGAAGGTAACCTTTGATGATTGGATACCTGCTTTTAAAAATGAACCGTTAGGCGATAATACCAGGTGGCTGGGATACTCTGATAAGCTTGATATTTATAAATATAATAAAAATACACCACCGCCGACCACGGGAACAATTAAGTGCTACACCTATTACCGTATTAACTGGGAACTTGACTGGATGCAACGCAACTGGCCTAATACTATTGATACTACTAAAATTTATCTGAGTGGCTCTTCGCAGGGTTGCTCGGGTGTGTTTACTCATTGTTTAATTGATCCGTCAAAGTTTGCGGCAGGTGAGTCTACCGATGGCAAGTTCAACATGAATGCACCTGATGATGCTAATCCTGAATGTAAATTCAATGAGGGCAAATCAGGAAGACGCGATGCCCGTATTCTTTGGGGTAATGAAGATTCTGTTAATCTGAAAACAGATATTCTTTTGCCAAATAGTTCAACGAACTATTACAAAATATACGATCTCACTAACATGAATTATATGTTCGATAAGCAGCAGAATGTTTCGCTGCCATTTATTTATGCGCTTAATGGAAAAAATGATGATAACACTTGCTGGGAAGAAAAAGTAACCGCATATAATTCTATTCAGCTTTACAACAGTGGCGGAATTTATTACTGGGATCTGAGGGGCCATGGCGGAGGCACTAATAATGCATGGAGTAGTTTCAAGCTTGAAGAGGTTGAAAGGTTTGCCACCAATAAATCATATCCGGCGTTCAGCAACAGCGAGATTGATGGAAATCCGGGCAGTCCCACAAATCCTGAATTTCCTTATTTCAGCGGCGACGATATTGGGACGCTCCATGGTAACCTGAACTGGGATCCGGCTTCAGTAAAGGATTCTGCCCTTTCCTGGTCAGTATATTCCTGGATTTTTTCTGATACACTCAAGGATAACTCTCTGTTTCCTAATTCGCTTCCGAAATTTGCTAAGACTGATATCACCATCAACCGCCCGCAATCTTTCAAGGGGTTTGCGAAGAAGCAAAAACTGTACTGGTTCAATATTTATAAGGGCGACACCGTTCAGCATGGCTCGATTACACAGCGGTATGCAGGAGCTGTTCCAAAACGGCTGACAGTGAAAGGGGTAAAAATTTATTCCGCTGGCGGAACTTTCCGGATTCAAACCACGAATGCTTTTCCCCGTTTGATGCCTCAGGAGGTTTTAGAGGATAATAAATTGACCGCATATCCAAACCCATTCAATGCTTATTTACAGGTGAAGATTGATCTCGTTCAGCAGGGAAATATCATAATTCGTGTGATCAATTTGCTCGGAGAAGAGATGCTTCGGGAAATTTTGACTAACGCTGCGGAAGGAGAAAACTTTCTTTTATTGAATACAACTTCATTGCATGGCGGTA
Source organism: Chitinophagales bacterium (assembly GCA_039920305.1). Classification (GTDB taxonomy): domain Bacteria; phylum Bacteroidota; class Bacteroidia; order Chitinophagales; family UBA10324; genus DASRAJ01. Next base: position 3,821 of record JBDSEA010000002.1, on the reverse strand, counting down.
TTTATATTCTGCAGGTTCAAACACCTGAAAGCAGGTGGGAAATGATGGTGGAAAAGAATTAAGATCAATTACTTTAATCTTTCAATCAATTCACCGGGTACTTCTAATCCGTATTGTTTCATTTTTTCAGACTGCAATCTTCCTTTTTCCTTTTGTCCGGTATCGAGATAGAGCAGCAGCAGATTGTTGTTGGCTTGAGGGTCAGAGGCATTTCGCTCAAGGTATTTTTCCAGGTATTTAATAGCTGCAGGATGGTCTTTTTTTTCAAATGCAACCCTTGCCAGGTGAAAATAACTCTGGAAGTAATCTGAGATGGTTAACTCTTTAATGAAAAATTTTTCTGACTGCAGAATGGAATCATGTGTCTGTAGCAATACTCCCACATAATAGTTGATATACTTCTGATCGCTATCCATTGCGTAGGCTTTTCTTATCAATTCATCTGCACGCTTCTCATCAACCTTATCAAGCCGTGCACCCAGCATCATGGTGGCATAGGCGGAATGAGGTGAAGATTTTTGTGCGGCAGACCAGAATGTGAGGGGATCATTGAATTTTTTCTGGTTTTGAATATTCAAAATGGATAGTCCAGCACACAATGCAACTCCGGCAATGAGCTGGTGGGATTGCTTCAATCCGTTCCTGAACAGCGCTGTCTGGCTGAGGGTGATCAGGATCCCGAGCATCGGCAAATAGGTCCGGTGCTCAAAGTCCTGGTCATTCAGACTGGCGGGAACCATTAATGCAGGGATAAAAAGTAAAATATAGATGACAAGTCCGGTGATGATCGTGCGCCAGTCACGGTATTTTGAGAAATAAATAATAATCGCAAGAATAAATAACGAGATGATTCCGTATGTGTACACCGTATCCTGCATGATTGGGAACACGTTTAGATTAAACGGCATAAAAATCTTCCCCAGATATTGAAGGAGAACCGGCAATCGTGCGGGGAATGTTCCTGCAACTTCGCCTATTTGCAGATCACTGTTCTTCAATGTTGCCTGTGACCGGACGATGAACCAAAGACCTGCCGCTGCAATCCAGGAGACATATAGAAAGATATTGGTTCGATCAAGCCAGTTTTTTCTTTTTAGAAAAACAACCAGCAACCAGGCAGCAGGAGCGGCGAATACAGCCGTTTCTTTGGTAAACAATCCGGCAAGCAATGCTGCGAACTGGATGGCGAGGTACCAGATCTTTTTTGTATTTGTATATTCAATCGCAAAAATCATAAAGGAGAAAACAAAAATTCCCAGCAGTGTATCATTTCTCCCGGGTATCCATGAAACAGCCTGTGAAAGAACAGGATGAACTGCGAAAAGCAGGGCGAGGAGAAAAGCGATCCATTGTTCTATCCCGATTTTCTTCAGCAAATGAAACAAAAGCAGCACTGCAAGAAGATGCAATAACACATTGATGAGGTGCCATCCTTTAATATCCTCGCCGCTGATTTGATAATTAAGGATGAATGAATCAAGTAATAGAGGGCGGTAATACACATCTTCTGTTTCATTGAAAACCCCGCGGTGGAAGGAGGTTACCAGGTTAGAAAGATCTTTGTTGTAGTCTCTTGTTTCTTTAATAAAGATGGAATCATCAAGCTCAGTGTATCCAAGGTTCAAGGACGGCAAATACACGATGAGAACGGCGGCTATGAGAATCAGGTTTGCAAAGCGAAGGATAAGATTTTTCTTCTCTGGCCTGGAAAGAGTATTTTTTTTCGGAGGTGAAACCTGTTTAGTCTTTGCCATTGCTTAACTACTTCTTTTCACAGCGAAATAATTCTTAAGTTGTATAAGAAGTATCAGGAGAATGGAGTAACAAAAGAATAATGTCTCCTGACGAAGATTTAATCCTTAACGAGGAATATGAGCTTGATGAGTTCCTGGTCACTAATAGTTTCTTTTTCTGATTTATCATATATCGAAAGAAGTGTTACTTCTTCCTTTCGAATTCTGACCAATGAAATTACTCTTCCATCACCACTCTTGCCGGTACCTTTTGATTTAATTGCTAAACGAATTTTATAACATGCTTTTCCCAGCAGAGAACCTAAGCCAGGATTTGTTTCAAGAGCTATGATCAGCGAATTCACATCATTTTTAAGTGAGGGGTATTTTTTATGGAGTCGCTTAAATTCTGATTTGAAATTTTCAGAAGCGATTACATTATATTTCATTGAGGAACTCTCTTGCTGACTGGAGTTTGGTAATGCCCCTTTCATGTAAATCCACTTCTTTCAAGGCACTCGCAATTCCTTTTAGAATTCTAATCTTCTCGGCTGACATAGGGTTTTTATTTTTCAATTTAATCAGCGATGCATCTTCTAATCCCTCAAGGATTTTGAGTGCTTTCTTATTTATTATTTCAACAATAACGGTAGTCATACATTGTTATCAGTCAGAATTTCAAAAGTAAAAAGAAAAAATCTTCCACTCATGTTTTCTATTATTTCAGAATAATCAGTGGCTTTACCCATTGGTGCCTTGGTGTGCTCACCTTCACGACATACATTCCCTGCGGAAAATTTTCATCAAGAGAAATTTCTTCATGGAGATTTCCATTTAAGCAGGGTGATGTTTTTTCGAACACTATTTCACCAAGGAGGTTGGTGATAGTGGTGGTGATAAAGGAACTACCACTTTGCAATTGGATTTGAATTGTGATAAAATTTGTGGCAGGATTGGGAGTAAGAGAAAAGGAAAAGAGTGAATCTATATTCTCAATGGTAGTTAAAATTTCACCATTGAGTTTGACAATCCAGTAATCCCCCTTCCCCTGTTGTCCTGAAACATCGCCATTTGATGAGTTAGAATTACCTGATAATATAATTTGTCCGTCTGTGGTTGGTATCGCATTACCATAACTTTCACCCTTAGAGCCACCATAGGATTTTTGCCATATAAGAGTTCCAGCGGTATCAGTATTTATCATCCAGTAATCTATATTTCCTAATGAGTTAGTAATGTCACCATCCGTGGAATTAGACGTGCCGGAAAGGATATAACCTCCGGTTGGAGCGAGTGCCACAGCATAGGCATAATCTGACTGGGAACCGCCAAAAGATTTGTTCCATAAAATACTTCCCAACTGATCTAATTTCACTAACCAATAATCTTCTAAACCATGATTAAAAGTTACATCGCCATTCGTAGACATTGTAGTCATTATAACAACAAAACTGCCATCAATTTCCGGGAGTATGGAACGGTCATTTCCTCCAATATCAGGATTTGTCCCTCCAAGTGATTTGCTCCATTCTATATTACCGATTCCATCCAGTTTCACTATCCAGCAATCCGAAAATGTATTAAAACCATGGTGATCTAGTACATCGCTGTCATTTGAAAAGCTTGTACTAGAAACAATATAGCCGCCATCTATAGTTGTTTCAATTTCAGCTGAACCATCAGAGGATGATCCTCCTAATGATTTCTGCCATTCTATATTTCCTAATGAATCAAGTTTGACTACCCAGGAATCCTGATCACCATGATTACCGGAAACATCTCCATCAGAGGATGTACAACCACCTGCAAAAATATATCCGCCATCAGAGGTATTTCTTATTGACTCTGTGAATTCATCACCTGATCCACCAAAACATTTTTGCCATTGCAAATTTCCATTAATATCCAATTTTATTACCCAGGCATCCGCACCACCGTGAGTGTCCGAAACATCACCATTATTTGATCTCGTACTCGCGGCAATAATATACCCTCCATCTTGCGCAACCCTTACAGAACCTGCTACATCAATATCATTTCCTCCCAAACATTTCTGCCATTCGAGATTTCCAAGGGAATCAATTTTAA
>JBDSEA010000001.1:0-11305 GCA_039920305.1 Chitinophagales bacterium | reverse complement strand
CCGAAGTCGGCCTTCTGTGTCCAGGTATTGGCATCGGGGTCGTATTCCCAGAAATCTTTTTTAGGACCTCCATCCTCGCCTGTTCCTAAATACCCTTTATTACCGATACTGAACCCGACGGCACTGTTACGTGCTGAGGGCTCAGGCACATTAGAGGCATTATAGCCAAAATCACTTTTTTGAACCCAGGTATCTTGTGCTTGTGATGTGAATGCAACTGCTGTGAGTGCAATCAAGAATTTGAAAATGTTTTTCATGTTGGTGTGTTTATTAAGAATGAGTTGAATTATTTTATTGCGTTAAGTTTTTTCCCGCTTACCGTCGGACAGGCATCTCATCAATCGAAATTGTTGGTGGCATCTCACCTTTCCTGATCTTTTCAATAACAAGCATAGCAACTTTGCTTGCATCTTCTTTTGTTTTGAATCCTTCATTTCCCGGAAGGCCGGGTACGCTCGTTTGGTGGATCATTAATCTGCCTTCGGCATATACATCGTAACTAAAGGTGCCGTTGGGTGCATCAATGATCTTGTAAGTGAGATTGGTATTTGCATTCGCGCCTGCTACCGGAAATTGTGTTGCACTGTTATCCGCTTGTGTTGGTGTGGATGGTGTTTGCGCAAACAACATGGTGATAGTGATGCATTGAAAAAGAAACAATGCAGCAAGTTTCATTCGTAAGTGTGATTTCATTGTGTTTGATTTTTTTTGACAAGGTGATTGTGGTAATGTAAAGCAGGATTAATTAATTAACCCGATGCACGAAATTGTGCAGCGCGCATTTTTTATTTCATTGGGGTTGTTTTTAAACGATGTAAAGATGGACTACTCAATTGCCCATGTCAATCGCCAATTCTGGTGAGGAATTATAAAATTTGTAACTTATTGGGCAGGTATCTATATTATCGTATTACCTCAATTTGAAGTAAGATGTATGAGCAGGTATACAGCGGTAAAATTCTATTTAGGAAATAGCTATGCGTTATAACATACTTGTAGTTGCCCGATGATATAATTTAATATGGATTTTTTCATAGATATTCTGAATACTGGTAAAAATTGCATCGTAAGTCATCGCTCCTGCCTTTGCAATGTTGGTATATGAGTTACCCAGAGATAAATTTTTCAGCACTTCCATTTCATCAGCTGATAAATTGATTACTTCAACACTCTCTGAAGCATTTTTTTGTAAGAAGAAATCAATTATTTTAACGGCAATGGATGGAGTGATAGAAAGTTTTCCGTTATGAACTTCCTGCACTGTTTCAACTAATGTTGACAATGATTGACTTTTTAGCACATAACCTGATGCGCCGGCACAAATTGAATCGAATACTTTCTCATCATCATCAAAGCCAGTGAGCATAATAATTACCTGATCCGGATATTTGTTTTTAATATGATAAGTAGCTTCTATCCCATTAGTACCCGGCATCTCCACATCCATCAATACGATATCGGGTAAATAATTTCCTATCAAATCAGGTGCACCGGAAGCATCCATATAGCCACCAATCCATTCAAATTCGGAATGAGCGGTAAAAAGCATCTCAAGCGAATCCCGGATTCGCTTGTTATCGTCAAAAACCATTATCTTAATTGGTGGTGCTGGATATATTTTAACCATATTTATTGTTGATGATGGGATATAATTGGTACTGTAACTATCTGAATAAGAATTATACCAAGGTAGCAGTTCATCCTTTTACTTTCAATAATTACAAAAATGAGGATTACAACTGTTTTGATCAATCGCCAATTCTGGTGAGTTCCATGAAGATGCTTATAGAAATTTATAGCCTGTTCCGCAATGCTTTTGAAACCGCTTCACTAACGGAGTTTACATGCAGCTTTTTATAGATATTTTTAATATGCGAGTGTACAGTATCGTAAGCGATCGCCATTTTATCCGCGATCATTTTATAAGAGCTGCCGTCAACCAGATGTTTCAGCACTTCTTTTTCGCGGTCAGTCAGGTCAAATGCCTTTGCATCAGCAGGGGCATTTTTTTGCTGGAATAAGTGAAGAACTTTTCGGGCAATGGCGGGAGTCATGGGCGCTCCACCCGCATGAGCCACTTTTACTGCCTTTACAAGGTGAGTAAGGGATTTGCTTTTCACAATATAACCTGAAGCACCGGCACATATCGCATCGAACACTTTATCATCATCATCGAATATGGTGAGCATCATGATGACCTTATCAGGGAATTTCTTTTTAATAGCATAAGTCGCCTCAATGCCATTGATTTGTGGTAATCCAATGTCCATAAGAATCACATCGGGTGAATAAGATTCAACCATCTCCAGGGCAATAGTTGCATTTTCATAAGCACCCTGCCATTCAAATTCCGAATGGGAGGTGAAAAGCATTTTCAGCGAATCGCAGATTCGCTTGTTATCGTCAAAGACCATTATTTTTATTGGAGGAATCATTAGTGTTGAAAATTAATTCGCGTTAAACTGAAGCACCAACAGCTGATGGCGAATCGGATCTGATCTTCGCAAATCAAGAATTTCTTAATGGGGCAAGAAGTCGAATGTGCGTTCCATTTCCACTGTTTGACAAAATTGAAAAGTCAGCCTCAATCTCTCCTGCCCGGACTTTCATGTTATTAATTCCATTGCCGTTATATATGCCTCCTTGTTTCACATCGAAACCTTTTCCATTGTCATGCAATTCAAAGATAAGCGTATCATGCGCTTGCTTGATAAAGGAAGTAACCCTGGAACAACATGAATACTTTACAGCATTGTAAACACCTTCTTTGAAAATGAGAAAAATATTTTTGCGCTGTTCAATCGAGAGCCGTAGTGATTCAGAAACATCTATGATCTCAAAAGAAAAATCAATATTACGGGTAGCAAGTAAATTAGCTGCATAATTTTTCATCCTGGTGGTGAGCTTTTCAAAACTATCGTTCACAGGATTGATCGCCCACACAATATCACTCATTTCCTCAACAAGTTCATGTGAGGATTCTTCAATTTTATGCAATAGCAATTTGAGCTGTGGTAAATTTTGTTCCGGAAGCTGTTGTGCCATTTCACTGTAATAAGAAATGCTTCCGAGAGTAGATCCGATGTTATCATGCAAATCGCGGGCAAGCCTTGTTCGTACCTTTTCACGAATTGCATGACGTTTGAGCAACTGAGCCGTATCAAATAATAGATAGTGTTTTATGGCTTTGCCATTCTTAAAATAATCCACTGCTATACCCTTAATATTTACCGGCAATCCTGTGGCAAGCATGCCGGGTAAGTCTGCCACATGAATTGCAGTCCACCTGATCACTGATACTACTTTGTCATCCTCGGCAAATTGTTCTTCAACAGTAATCTTGTTTTCTTTAAAAGCTCCTGCAAACATTTGGTATTGCATGATGTATTGAGACTTATTCAACTGTTGCTGGCCAAAAAAATCAGCTGTAAAATCATCATCAAGATAAATATCATATTTCTCCTTCAAATCCTCAGTGCCAAACGCCTCATGCCACTCTTTGGCGATTCGCTTGTTCTGAAGCTGATTCATTTGCAATTGATTGATTGCATGAAGATATAAAAGATTTAGAACTCAATGCTCGTATGTAAGATATTTTCAAAAAAATATCTGGCGTTAATCTTTATCCTGGGGTTGGATGAAGTTCCTGAAATTTTAGAAAACCTTCCGGGTGTAATTGTCCGGGACAATCCTTCTGAAAAGATCTATCCGATGCCCGTCCATGCAGAAGGAAAAGACCAGGTTTTTGTAGGCAGAATACGGCGGGGTATTTCACTTGATAATACTCTGAATTGCTGAATCGTGTCAGATAACCTTCGGAAAGGAGCAGCTACCAACGCTGTACAGATTGCAGAATATTTAACAATTAAGGGATTGATGGCAATCCGGGGTAATTGAGAAAATCAGATGCTGAAAGCATCATCATAACGGCTATATCGCCTCAGAATATTCCAAATCCCTGCCGTAAGTTTCTTTTGTTTTCCAAAGCGCTATAAAAGCAATGGTAAGTACGATAATTCCTACTATGATGGCTGCAATAACGATATCCCCTGTAATTTCCCTTAGCCATACAAACATCATGGTCATAGGAACTACTGAGCCGCGGACAAAATTGGGGGTAGTGGTGGTTGCAGTAGCGCGTATGTTGGTCCCAAACTGCTCTGATGCTACCGTCATAAACACTGACCAGTAGCCGTTTGCGATGCCGAAGATGAAATCAAAAAAATAAAAGGCGGGAGCGGATGCATTCCTCATCAGCATATAGATGAGCACACATGCTGCGTCACCGGCCATAAAATAAAGCAGCGCACGTTTTCTTTTTTTCAGGTACTGGCTTAACAATCCACAGAGGAGCGCGCCTGTTGCTGCTCCTGCATATTGATACATAATGGCATCCCTGCCGGTGATGGTGGTTTTTCCTGTTAATGGATCAATCCCAATATGCAATGCCTGTGCTAACTCAGGGGCGAAAAATATCAAAATGCCGATTACATACCAGATTGGAAGACCGACCAGAATGACCTTAATGTATTTTGAAAAACGTTCTCGGTTTGTGAAAAAAGCAAGGAAATTTCCTTTGCTGACTCCTTGTTTTTTTATGTGATTAAACATTCCTGACTCATAGGCGCCTGCCCTGAGAACAAGCAACATAATTCCTAACCCTCCACCGATATAGTAGGCTGTTCGCCAGTCGAAGACTTTTCCTACAAGCCCTGCAATTACAGCTCCGAATATTCCGAATGCTGCGACAATGGTTGTTCCGTATCCGCGGTTTTCTTTCGTCATTACTTCTGAAACCAGGGTGATTCCGGCTCCCAGTTCTCCTGCCAGTCCGATGCCTGCGATAAAACGGTATGTCGCATACATCTCCAGCGATTGAACAGTGCCATTAAGAATGTTCGCAACTGAGTAGAGAAATATGGAGCCGAAAAGCACTGATAATCTCCCTCGCTTGTCACCGATAATTCCCCACAGGATGCCGCCGAGAAGCATACCACCCATCTGCCAGTTAAGTAACAGGGTACCCTTTTTCAATAAATCATCACCGCTATAACCGAGATCGGCAAGGCTTGATTGCCTCACTATTCCAAAAAGCAGTAAATCATATATATCTACAAAGTAGCCAAGTGCGGCAATGATAACTGCGAGATTAAGTATATTGGTATGAAGCTTAACTGGGGGCTCTGGTAAAGGTTTAGTCATTGAATGTTTTTCTCCGTGCTAAAAATAAAAAAAGAGAAGGGTCTCAATTTTTTTAGGTATTAAGACTTAACAGCTGATGATGCAGAAGCGGAAGGAATCAATACCTGCTGAATTTGTCTGAGTAATTCCTCTGACCGGAAAGGCTTTGCAACATAACCATTAATGCCATTTTGAAAACATTTTTCTTTTTCAGTATTCGTTGCATTTGCGGTAAGGGCAATGATTGGAATTTCCCTGATCAGAATATCTGCATCCGCGCGAATACATTGTGCTGTTTCATAACCATCCATCTCCGGCATTTTGAGGTCGAGCAGCAGCAGGTCAAACCGGGTGGAATGTATTTTTTCAAGAGCTGCTTTTCCATTCTCCGCTACTTCAATTGTTATATGCTCAATCATGGATTTCAGGGAATCCACTGCAACCATTTGGTTGAACCTGTTGTCTTCAGCAAGCAATATCCGGAGACCATTCATGGAAGAGGTTTTTTCTGAGGTTGATGATCCGGTGTGATCATAAGATGGCTTTGTATAAGGTAAAATGAAAGTAAACGTGGTGCCGGTATTTACCGCACTTGATACCGATATTGACCCCCCGAGCAAATCGGTTAGATGCCGGGAAATTGAAAGTCCTAACCCGGTACCACCGTATTTTCTGTTGATACTTGAGCCTGCCTGTACAAAGCTTTCGAAAACGTCATTTATCTTATCTGCAGGAATACCAATGCCTGTGTCACTAACACGAAAACAAATCCAGTTCAAATCATTTTCTTTTCTATCAATAATAGCCGAGATTTTAACTGATCCTTTTTCTGTGAATTTTATGGCGTTTCCGATAAGGTTAATAAAAATTTGCTTTAGCCTCGAAGGGTCACCACAAACCATTTCAGGAATTTCCGGATCAATATCAATTTCGAAACTGAGGCCTTTTTCGAGCGCCTTAAAGCTGAGGGAGTTATGGAGGGATTCAAGGCATTCTGCAATCGAAAAACTTATTTTTTCAATCTCAATTTGCCCTGCTTCTATTTTTGAAAAGTCAAGAATATCCTGGATTATGCCCAGTAAATTATCCGATGACTGCCGGATAGCATTCAGATATTTGGCCTGCAATTCATTCAGTGATGACTTTGAAAGCAGATCCACCAGTCCAGATATGGCATTCATCGGTGTTCGGATCTCATGACTCATGTTGGCAAGAAATTGCTCTTTAAATTTTTCTGATTGCTGTGCCCGCTCCTTATCGTGAATGGCAATAAGCCGCTCACGCCTCGCCGTTTCTACTTCGTGAAAAAGCATCAGCCCCCTGTTCTTCACAGTTGATTCTTCATTGATCAGCTCTTCACGAAGTAATACGGCTTCCTTGTAAAAAGAAAATGCTTTTTTGAAATCATGGTTTAATTCATAAGCTCTTGACAGCACTTTCAATATCTGGTATCGAAGCTCTTTGATTCCATAAATTTCCGCTTCATTATGAGCTTCCTCAAGTATGCAGATAGCTTCACGCTCATCTTTTTGATCGAGATATAATTCCGCAAGGTGCATCATGCCCTTGCATTCCTGGTTTTTCTTCCCGAAGGATTTAGCAAATTCAATACTGTGCCTTATGTTCTCTTCTGCCTCATGATATTTTCTCAGTTTGTGAAGCATAATTCCTATGTGTATGTAGCAGGCACCCTGCCCCTGTGCATGCCCGATATCTTTTTGAATCTGCAGACTCTGCCGGAGGTAACCAAGAGCCGTTAGGTAATCGGAAAATTCACTGTGCGCCATCCCCAGGTTATAAAGGGAGGATGCTTCGAGCAGCTTTATCTGCAAATCCTGAAAGATTATATGCGCCTGCTCAAAATGCTCCTTCGCCTTAGCCCGCTCGCCAATTTTGCGAAACACAATACCAAGGTTGATCAGCGAGGCGCCTTCATTGGCAAAATCACCGGCATCCCGTGAAAGTGAAAGTGATCGGAGATGATACTCGATGGCTTGCGGGTAATCACCCAGCAGCTCGCTCACCATACCGCTTACAAGGCAGGCAAAGGCCTCAATGTCTTTTTTGCCTGCTTCCTGTGCAAGAGCCAATGCTTCCAGGCTATGCTGCAGGGCGTTTTCAAAATCATTCTGGTTTACTTCAATAAATGAAATATTATTCAGGGCGTCAGCTTGCCCGGCTTTATCAGATACAGATTCAAAAATTCTAAGGGCTTCAGTTGCAACCTGTTTTGATTTCCTGAAATCAGATTTAATTCTGCAGCAGAGGGATTCGTTATTAAGTGACATTGCCACACCACGTGGATAGGAAATATCAACTGCGATCTTTCTAGCATCGCGGGCTTTTTGCAATGAGCGGTCAACCTCATAAACAAAGAGTTCTTTTGACAGTGCATTCAATATATCCACACGCTCCACAGGTTCTGAAACAATGCTCAGATGGTTTTCCATTTCCCGGATTCTATGTTGAATCTTTTTGTAGCTGCTCACATCAGATGAATTGGTTTTTACTTACTCGTAAAAAGAGAAAGCATGCAGGCTGCAGGATTAGTTTCAAACGATGCAAGACTGCTGATTTCTATCCTTTGATCAGCAAGAAAAAATTAGAAAGGTTGTATTATGGAATTAACAATCTGACTTTGCCTGCTTTTCACTGTTTAAAAATTCAAAACTATGAAATGATCTGCACCGGGGTGGTTGCATAAATCAGGTTATTGAAATTTTTACGTACCCAAATGTATGTGCCGGCACTATGCAGGATGAATAAAAATTCTGAAAACCTGACTCGTTAAGGTCACCTATAAACTAATTTCGGATTGAATTCCAAATAGCTTCTTACATCCTCAGCTGTTTCTCCTGAACGCATGGAACAAATCTGTTCAATGTTTATTGCAGAAACTATTAAATAAGAGTTACACAATTTTGCCTTTTCTATTTTCACCTTATGAGCAGGAAGAAGATTGGCCGGGGAAAATCTCCCGCGTCAAATAAGTTTCAAAAAGCCATCCCGGAACCGAACCGGCAAGGGCAAAATTGGTTTTTCCTCTTATTCATTTTGCTCGCGACCATTTTTGGATATGCCTCATCACTAAAAAATGACTGGACTAACTGGGATGATGAAGGATATGTTCTCAATAATGACCTTGTAAAATCTGTAAACCTGAAGGCCATTTTTTCATCCTTTGTGATGGGAAATTATCATCCTTTTACGGTGGTTACGCAGGCTGCAGTGTATCATTTTTTTGATGACCGTGCATCAGCATTTCATACCATCAGCTTGGTGTTGCATTTAGCAAACTCGCTGTTGCTATACTATACAATTTTACTTCTCACGAAAAAAAAGATTGCATCTTTTTTCTGTTCACTGCTATTTGGCATTCACCCGCAGCACGTTGAATCGGTGGCATGGATAAGTGCGCAAAAAGATCTGCTGTACACCGGGTTTTATTTTGCTGCCATTATTTTTTATTTTCATTGGAAGCAGCAAACACATTTAACTGTAAAAGTAGATGTGAAACCCCTGCGCGCATGGCCCTGGTACCTCTGTTCGTTATTCTCTTTCATCATATCAGGACTTTGCAAAGCTCAGGCTGTTACGCTGCCTGTTATTCTTTTGCTCATAGATTTCTACCTGGAAAAGGAAAAAACAAATCAGCATTTTAAGCCCTCCTTCTTAAATCCAAAGATTTACGTTAATAAACTGCCCTTTTTTATTTTCTCCATCATCATCGGTACAATTGCCATCGTCGCCCAAAAGGAGTCTGCATCCATCCAGGAAATACAGGATCATTCTTTCATCATACAAATGTTTTTTGCTGCCTTTGCCTTTGTCAGCTACGTCATAAAATTATTTCTTCCAATTAACCTGTCTGCTTATTATCCGTATGCAGAAAAAATTTCCGGTGCTTATCCGTTTTACATTTACACAGCACCGATCATTGTTTTAATCATTGGCTTTCTGATTTTCAGACTCCGAAAAAATCAGCCGGCTCTTTTTTTTGGTGCCCTGTTTTTCACAGTGAATATTTTTCTGGTGCTACAGCTTCTGCCTGTTGGCGGTGCAGTAATGGCCGATCGATACACCTATCTTTCATCTGCCGGAATCTTTTTTCTCATTGGAATTTTTTTGAGCGATGTTTGGGAAAGGAAAATACCGGGTTTAACCAAATACCGATCACCTCTTCTGGCTGCATCAGTTGTATGGATCCTTTTCCTTCTTATTCAAACCCCTGCGCGCACGTCAGTATGGAGGAATAGCGGGGTGTTGTGGACTGATGTGATTAAAAAATATCCCCGCGTCCCGCTTGCTCAGAACAATCTTGGCTCTTATTATCAGAAGAAAGAACAGCTTGAGCTGGCGAAACAGCATTTTGATGCTGCAATTACACTGCAGCCGGATTTTGTGAATGCGCTCATAAACCGGTGTGATTATTTTCGCATTCAGAATAAAATTGACTCAGCGATTATTGATGGCAACCGTGCGGTTCGCCTTGAGCCGGATAATCCGGATGCCCGTCAAAACCGGGGGATTGCCTTCAGCATTGCCGGCAAATCCGACAGCGCCATGATGGATTTTAAATTTGTCATTTCCCGGCAGCCCGGCAATGCACGGGTATTTAATAATCTCGGAAATCTGTACAGCATCAAAGAACAGTATGATTCAGCCCTGGTTTATTACAACGCAGCACTTAAAGCCGATCCCTCTTTTCTTGATGTGCTCAATAATCGTGGAAAGTGTTACGTATTTCTTGGCAACTATCAGCAAGCGCTATCTGATCTCACCCGTGCCATTCTAATCAATCCTGACAATGCCAATAACTATTATTTCCGCATGCAGGCTTTTGAAAGGCTTGGGAGAAAAAGCGAAGCGCTCGATGATGCGAACAAAGCAATGAGCTTGGGAATGAATATTCCAGAGTCAATAGTACAGCCATTGAATTGAATTGAAAGCGGATTCAACGCCCTCATTGAATTTTATAAGTTTGTACGTTATGCAAGTTTTACAGTCTATAGTGCTCCCTTATTAACCACTAAGGATCTTATGGTGAAAAATAATTATGTGAAATTGGGATGCTATCTTCCGGATGTCAGCTAACCCTTAATTCAACCTGTAATTTAAACTTCAATCCCTTTAAAATGTGTTTTGGAAACCCCTGAACTTTCCATTTCAACAAGAAATATTTATTCCTTAACAGCATTCGCTATTATCTTTTTCACTTCTTCGCACTTCACTAAGAAAATGGATTCAGATAGATTTTCCCGGCTGCTGAGAAAGGGATTTCTCCTGCCTCCTCAAAATTTTTTTCTCAGTTTGTTGCAAAATTGAAAAAGTAGGTTACATTTGCACCCCGCTTTAGAAAAAGCTGCTTCCAGTTCCCATTAAGTTCATTTAAATAAAACACTGACGCCTCAGTAAAATGTGGCGGAGGGCGACATGCCTTTTCTCAGTACCGTTTCAGCAGTATAATGCCTTGAATAGCCTTTAAGGTATTAGAAGCTGAATAATGTTCTTTGACATATTGAAACACGGAAGTACAAATATCATCTCAAGTTTCATTAAAATTGTTCCGAAGCAATTCGGAACGGTTCAACCGAAACTCGAGTGCAAGACACTTAGGATATGAAAGTAAATAAGAGTATACGGGGGATGCCTTGGCTCTCAGAGACGAAGAAAGACGTGACTACCTGCGAAAAGCTGTGGGGAGGTGGTAATAACCTTTGATCCGCAGATATCTGAATGGGGCAACCCGATACGTTGAAGACGTATCACTCCGATTTATCGGAGAGGAAACCCGGAGAACTGAAACATCTAAGTACCCGGAGGAAAATAAAACAAGTCAGTGATTCCGTAAGTAGTGGCGAGCGAAAGCGGAACAGCCCAAACCCCGATCACCACGGTGAACGGGGGGTTGTAGGACTGCATTTAGAAACCAATCTCAAGCAGAAATTTCTGGAAAGTAATACCAAAGAGGGTGAAAGTCCTGTACGCAGAAATGATTGGGGACGAGCAGTATCCTGAGTACCGCGGGGTCGGAGACGCCCTGTGGGAATCCACCAGCACCATCTGGTAAGGCTAAATACTCCTGAGAGACCGATAGTGAACTAGTACCGTAAGGGAAAGGTGA